>CAMBES010000071.1 GCA_945865855.1 Rhizobium sp. Q54
ATCGTTTCTTGCCAATGCTTCTTTACGCATGTCTTGATGGTTCAACAAGTCAAAAAATCTCTGATTTGCCAAATTCTCGGCTTCATGTTCTGAGAGACCTAAACCTGAATCTGGATCAATTGGATCAATCAAATATCTTTTATACAAAGACTTGAGATCTTTGAGAGTCTTATACATCCCGGGACCAGCTCCTAAAATATCATTATTTTCTTGGTTTATTGGGCTGTTGGGATTTCTTTGGTTGAAACTTTCAATGATTGAATTTCTGAGTTCTTTGTCAGGAAGTTCTTTATCAGGAATAATAACCGCCAGAAGGAATGAGACTTCTTCGTTTAAGTTTTGAAGTGCTGGATGACTCAATTGATCCTGCGCTATTTGCCAATCTACATCATCGCGAGATAGAAGAGCTGAAACGATTTCTGTGTGGCCATTTTTAGCAGCAAGCATCAAAGCCGTGATACCATCAGTGACACCATTATCACCTGTTGTGTTAGCGTTAGCTCCTTTTTCCAATAATTGAGCAACGGTTTCTGCGCGGCCATTTTCAGCAGCAATCATCAAAGCCGTGATACCATTATTGATACCATCAGATCTTACTGCGTTAAAATTAATTTCATCGCAAGAGAGAAGAGCTGAAACGATTTCTGTGTGGCCATAGCCAGCCGCAACCATCAAAGCCGTGACACCATTAGACGCTGGTGTGTTAGCGTTAGCTCCTTTTTCCAATAATTTAGCAACTATTTCTATGTGGCCATAGCCAGCCGCAACCATCAAAGCCGTGACACCATCAGACGCTGGTGTGTTAGCGTTAGCTCCTTTTTCCAATAATTTAGCAACTATTTCTATGTGGCCATTTTCAGCAGCAAATATCAAAACCGTGGTATAATCACCGTCATCACCATAATCAGGTTCTCCTCTTGCTTCAATATCAGCTCCTAGAGTCAATAATTCAACAACGGTTTGGGTTAATTCATCTTCATTCTGAGCTTCCCCACGAGGATTTTTTACGGCCCTGATTAGTTGTAAATCCAAAGCTTGTTGCTCGTCAGAAGATCTTGTTGCATTAGGGCTATTTTTATCTTTCATGATATTTAAACGGATTTGGGTTAAACTGTAGGATTTATTATTGTTTTTGCGTATCAGCAGCCAGTCTTAAAACTCTTTTGCTTTAGAGATTGAGACCAAAACAAGTTAACAAATGAAACGCAAGGATTAACTCGTTACGAACCAGAAAGAGTATTTAAGAACACTCTGAGCAACCCACAAATTCCTTAAAAAAGACTGAATTCCTATAGCTGTGAAGCTTTGTTAATAGTGGATTAAACTCACTTTGTCGGAAGAGATTGTTCGGATTTTTTTTAAATATTCTTAAAAGAATATTTAGTGATTTTTAGAGATGAGTGGTGGGTTTTTCAGGATGTCCTTAGCTATTTTTAAAGTTAAATTAACTCTAAGGCCGTCTCTAGAATTTGTTTTATTTCAGCGGTTTTTGGCATTTGTGCCAAGACCAGAAAAATTATCGAATCACGCGCTTGTGAATGACAAAATAAAAAATGACCGCCAGCGCGAACAAAGCAGGTAAAAGCCAAAGAAGAAGCTTATTTCTGTTGCTCGGTTTTGTCAGAATATTTTCACCAAATTCTTGCACTAATTCTGCCCTGATTTCCTCGTCACTTTTCCCGGATAAGATTTTTTGACGAATATTTTTACGCATCTCGAAAGAAAATTCAGTGTCAGAATTTTCGATTACTTGTCCGTTACAAATTAAGCAGCGCACCTCCAAAAACATTGCCATTGCTCGCTGTTCTTGAGTTTCATTTTTTAGTTTTTCTTCAGGAGAAAGCGCAAAGGAATGAAGAGAAAAAAGAAAAAGAGTTAAGAATATTTTGAACATTTTTGAGATTTTTTTATTTTGTAACCTGGCGCAGTTCTTAAGTTTTTACGCTGAAGAATTCAGTCGAGGGGTCTAATGAATATCCGTGAAGCATGGTTTCTGGAATAGCAAACTGGAGGTGAAGAAAAGCTAGGCTAAAAGTTTTAAATCAACCTCGCCGTCAAAAATTTTTGTGTAACCACCGGTCATCACAATTGAGTTGTTATTCCATTCAATTTCCAGATCGCCGCCTTTGAAGCGAATGGTGATTTTTTTTGACTGCACCAAATTTTTTTTGATCGCAGCAACTGCAACTGCGCAAGCGCCAGAACCGCAGGCGAGAGTTTCGCCAGCGCCACGCTCCCAAACTCTAACTTCGATTAAGTTGTTAGAAATAATCTGCGCGAATTCGACGTTGGTTTTGTTTGGAAAGATTTTGTCTAACTCAATTTTTGGCCCAACATCGTAAAATTTTTCATCAGAAATTTTTGTATCAAGAAAGGTCACGGCATGAGGATTACCAACATCTACGCAAGAAAAATTAAATCCGTGCAGCGCAACATCTTCAGCAAATTTTGGTTCGCCCATGTTGACTGAAATTAAATCACTAACTCTCCAGCATTTTAGAATTCCGGCAGCGGTTTTGATTTTTACTTCAGGTTTTTCAAGCAAAGAAGCGACACATCTCGTCGCGTTTCCGCAGGCTCCAGACATTGATCCGTCAGAGTTATAGATTTCCATTTCGCAATCTGCTTCCGCAGAATTTTTTATCACGATCAGCTGATCGCAGCCGATATTTTTGCGGTCAGAAATTTTTTTTATTTGCTCTGAAGTTAGAGAGATGGTGGTTTTGCGTGTATCAAAAATAACAAAATCGTTTCCTGCGCCCGACATTTTTACGAAAGGAAGAGTCATTTTGAAGTAGAATTAAGATTAAGAAAATAGCGCGCAGCCTTGATTTCGTGGGTGCGGAAAGCTTCATTTATCCAGCGACTCTTGCGAATCTTTCTTTGCTTTCAGCTTGTGAGGTTTTGGTGAAACCATTCCAGCTCTAGACTCATCGAAAATATTATTTTTAAGAAATTAGTTTTTTGCTCTACTGACGTAAGAAAAATCTTCAGTGTTAACGATGATTTCTTCACCAGATGCAACAAAAGGCGGAACCATCACACGCACGCCATTTTCCAGGATTGCCGGCTTGTAAGAAGAAGCGGCGGTTTGGCCTTTTACCACGGCATCAGCTTGTGCAATGATCGCGTTTACATTCTCGGGAATGGCGATTGAGATTGGTTTGTCGTTACAATATTCAACGCGAAGATTCATGCCTTCTTGCAGAAAGGGCAGGGCTTCACCGACTAATTTTTTAGCGAATTGCAGAGTTTCAAAATTTTCCATGTCCATCGCGACTAGCTCGTCTTGGTCGAAATATTGGAACTGATAATTTTTTTGCTCAACGTAAGCAACATCGACATCTTCGCTTGAAGCGTAGCGAGTATTTGTCTTGTTGCCAGTGACGATATTTTTCATCTCAACTTGAATGTAAGCGCCGCCTTTACCTGGCTTCACATGTTCGCGTTTTGCAACTTTCCAAAGTTGATTTTCGAATTCGATTACGTTGCCGACACGAAGAGAATTTGCGTTAGTTTTAGACATAAATTTTTAGTTAAGATTTTTAACGATTTGCTCGACGACTTTTTTGGCGTCACCAAAAATCATCATCGTATTGTCGTTGTAGAAAAGTTCGTTATCCACGCCGGCATAGCCCGCAGCCATCGAGCGCTTGATGAAGAAAACGCTTTGGGCGTGAGCAACGTCAAGGATTGGCATGCCGTAGATTGGACTGGTTTTGTCGGTTTTAGCTGATGGATTAGTAACGTCATTGGCGCCAATTACGAAGGCAATATCGGTTGATTTGAATTCGCCGTTAATCTCTTCAAGCTCGAAAACTTTTTCGTAATCGATGTTAGCTTCGGCGAGCAATACGTTCATGTGGCCAGGCATTCTTCCAGCTACTGGATGGATGGCAAATTTTACCTTAACTCCAGCATCTTCAAGAAGTTTAGTCATCTCTGCAACTGCATGCTGCGCGCCGGCAACGGCCATTCCGTAGCCTGGAACGATGATTACGGAAGATGAAGATTTCATCAAATAAGCCGCATCTTCAGCAGCGGCTTGCTTCACTGGTCTTTGCTCTTTGACTTCATTGCTTGTCGCAACTTGATCGCCAAATCCCGAGAACATCACGTTGAAAATTGAGCGATTCATCGCTTTGCACATGATGTAGCTAAGTATCGCACCAGAAGCGCCAATCAAGGCTCCAGAAATGATGAGAAGAGGATTATTTAAAGTAAAACCAATGCCAGTTGCCGCCCAACCTGAATAAGAGTTTAGCATTGAAACCACGACTGGCATGTCTGCACCGCCTACTGGTGCGATCAACATGAAGCCAACGAAGAAAGAAAGCAGAACAAGAAGAATGAAAAAGAATTTTGAGCCAAAAGCGAAGAAGGCGATGAGCAAAACGGCCAGGCCGATTCCGACATATTGTGAATGTTTCTTCGGGTTCTTTTTAAAGATGATAAATTTTGAATTCATGTTGCCGTTCAACTTTGCGAAGGCAACGAGAGAGCCGGTGAAAGTGATTGCGCCGATGACAACGCCGATGCCCATTTCGATTAAGCTGGCGAGTTTGATGTGATTATCTTCGATGATGTGAAATGAGTTTGGCATCCAGAGGGCGGCGGCGGCGATCAAGACGGCGGCTAGTCCGACAAGAGAATGGAAGCCGGCAACGAGTTGCGGCATCGCGGTCATCTTAACTTTTTTAGCAACGAAATAGCCAATTCCAGCACCAATCGCGATTGCTAAAATGATCGCAAAAAGATTGTGAACTTGTGGCAAGCAAAGCGTAGTTAAAATCGCTAAAGCCATTCCGCCCATGCCAAAATAATTTCCGATGCGAGAAGTTTTTGGTGAGGAGAGGCCGTAGAGCGAGAGGATAAAAAGAACGGCAGAGATCAGGTAGAAAAAGGATGCGAACGAAGACATGTTTTTAAGTATTTAGGCTATTCCTGCGCGAAGGCAGTCATGAAGGTGCAAGATCCCGACGATTTTTTCTGCATCAAGAACAAATAGACTGGTGATGTTTTTCTTGTTCATTATGGCAATGGCTTCGGCGGCGAGTGTTGTTGGAGTGGTGGTAATTGGGTCTTTAGTCATGATTTCTTCGGCGCTGTGATCTAAAAAATCTCGGTCGATGTGACGACGCAAATCGCCGTCGGTAATGATTCCAAGTAGTTTGCCAGAATTGTTGGTGATGCCAGTGCAGCCAAGATGTTTGGAAGTCATTTCAAGTAAAACTTCTGACATTTTTTTATCTTTTTCGACGAGTGGAATATCTTTGTGAAGGCGCATCAAATCTTGCACCTTCAAGAAATTAGAACCTAATTTTCCTCCAGGATGAAAGGTACCAAATTGCTCAGAATTAAAGCCGCGCGCGTCGATTAAACTTACCGCCAAAGCGTCGCCGATCGCGAGCATCATTGTGGTTGAAGTTGTTGGAGCGTTGACTCCGTTTGCTTCGGGAATCGCCGGCAAAACTAAAGGCACGGTGCTGGCTTTGGTGAGTTCAGATTCTCTGCGACGAATAATTCCGATGATCGGCACTTCGAAACGTTTGCAGTAGTAGATGATGTCGCGAAGTTCTTTGGTTTCACCGGAATTCGAAAGTAAGATTACCACGTCGTTTGGCGAGATCATTCCTAGGTCGCCGTGGCTTGCTTCGCCTGGGTGAATAAAGAAAGCGGAAGTTCCGGTTGAGGCGAAAGTTGCGGCGATTTTACCTCCGATGTGACCAGATTTTCCCATGCCACTGACCACAACTTTTCCTCGGCAGTTCAAGATTAGATCAACTGCGAGAATAAAATTTTCGTCGAAGAAAGTGAGTAAGGAATTTAAGCCATCTATTTCGGTTTTAATCGTTGCGATTGCGGAGGAGATGTATTTATTTTGCATGTTTGTTAATTTTTCTGGGTTCTCGCCTTCGCGGTGATGGTTTCTAAAGTAATGCACTTAACTGGTTGCTTCATTCCTAAAAAGGCGAGGATCCAGAAAGTGATTTGATGGTTTTCATTTTTGAATTTGTTATGACTCTAAAACAACAAGAAATTTTGCAGGAATTTTCTAAGTCTGAAGCGATCCTTAAAGGTCATTTTATTCTTTCTTCAGGTCTTCATTCTGACACTTACATGCAATGTGCGCGAGTTTTAATGGAACCAAAAAGAGCGGAAAAACTTTGTGCTAAACTCGCTAAGAAAATTACTGATCGCCTCGGAGAAAATTTTGCCGACATCGTTGTCGCTCCGGCGATGGGAGGAGTTGTGGTTGGTTACGAACTTGCTCGTCAACTTGGTTTGCCATCGATTTTTTGCGAAAGAGTTAATGGTCAGTTTGAGTTGCGACGTGGCTTCACGCTTGATTCATCGCTGCGCGTTTTAGTTGTTGAAGATGTGATCACGACTGGAAAATCGTCACTCGAAACTTACGATTTAATCAGAAAATTCGGCGCGAAAATTATTGCTGAAGCATCTTTAGTTGATCGTTCAAATGATAAAAATCTTGAAGCAAAAATGGGCGTTCCGGTGATTTCACTTTTGTCAGTCGATGTAAAAACTTTTGATGAAAATAATGTGCCGGAAGAGTTGAAAAATATCCCCGCGATTAAGCCGGGAAGCAGGTTTTTGAAAGCAATTTAATTAAATCTAAAAATAAAAAATATGCCGCTGTCAACTGAAAATCTAATTGAGCTTGTAAAAGGTGCGTGTAGAGCCGTTGCTAAAGTCAAATCCGATCAGGAGATATCTTCATTAGAAGATAAGTTAGAAGATGCTGAGGAGGCGCATAAGAGAGAGAAAGAAATAGCTGAGCTAGAAAAGACCGAGAAAGATTCGCAACAATCTCCAGATCAAGAATCAAAAGAAGAAAGTGTCGGTCAAAGCACTTCTCCAGATAGTAATTTCCAAGAAAACTTCATAAAAGAACTTCGAGCCTCTCTTGATGAGG
>CAMBES010000072.1 GCA_945865855.1 Rhizobium sp. Q54
AAGCCTTCAAAAATATCGCGCTGCGCTTCTTTTAAGATCTCAAGACTCTTATGATCTTCCGGCAAAAAAGGATCAAGAATCGCTTTATTTTTTCCTTCCGCATGAACGCGGCGATCGACGCCGATTTTCTTAATCAGATCAACAAAACCAAAACTCGAAAAAATCACACCAATCGAGCCAATAATAGAAGAGTTGTGCGCATAAATTTCGTCACCAGCAAGAAGAAGCCAATATCCGCCTGATGCAGCAACATCTTGTGCAAAAGTATAAACAGGAATTTTTTTCTCGGTGCTAAGCTCGCGGATGTAGTTGTAAATCAATTCTGATTGAACCGGAGAGCCACCTGGTGAGTTAATATTCAACGCCACAGCTTTTACTTTTTTCATTTCAAAAGCGCGTAGCAAAAGCGGCTCGATATTTTGCATATTCAGGCCAGATTCTAGTTTAGAATCTTTGCCAATTACGCCCTGAAGATTAACGCAAGCGACGATTGGCCGAGCTTTACAGCAAAAAACTTTTTTAAAAAAACTGCTAACTGAATAATTAGACCTCTTGCAATTGCTCACTTTTATGCTGATTAAAAATTGAAAAATTCTTTAGCTGAAGCTCGCCGCGCAGAGCTTTTGCAACATAGTTCAGCAAACAAAAAAAGATGAATAGAGAGAGTATCGCAATCAAGGAAACCCATAAACCTTGCGCTCCGATGGTTTTCATAATTACGCCGGTAAGTAAAAGTCCAAATATGTTACCGATCAGACTTATCCGTGAAAAAGCGCTGTTCACAGCTAGGCGCTGCGTGGGTTTGTATTTTTCATTAATCAACACAAACGCCGGAAGTTTTATTCCAGAAAGACAGCCAAACATCAAAAAAAGTAGCAGATAAATTTCCTGCTCGTTCTTGTTTATGAGAAGGAAATAAACGCAAATCAAAGACAGTATCGCAAAGAAAATCATCAGCATGCGTCGATTAAGTATGTCGGTAATGTAACCAATCGGGATGTAGAGAATCGTGCCGAACAAAAGTACCGATAACAGCATTGCCGCTTGATCTTGCGGCATGCCAATTTTGATTCCATAAATGATTAAAAAGGCACTAGCCGATGACATGGCGTAACTCACCGAAAATCCTGCAAACATAATTTTTGGCGAATTTTTTATGTAGCGCCAAATGCTGATTTTCTTTTCTTCGCGCACTTTTGAATCAAGACCTTTAAGCCTCATCAAAGGCAACATCGATAAAAGGTAAAATATTGCCGCGACTAAAAAAGAGGTAAAACTCTCTTTAGTATTCATCAAACCTAAAAAAATCGAACCAATCGAATTGCCAACCGCCACCAACATAGTACCAAATGAAATCACCATTCCTCGCACATGAGTTGGCGCTAGATCAATCATTATTGTAGCGCGAGTTACGCCACAGGTAAAAAGCGCAGTGCCAAGAACGAAGATGCTTAATATCCACAAGAAATATCCATAATATTGGTAGAGAAAAAGTACGGCAATTGCCGAAGCAATCGAACCGGCATAAATGCTATTAACCATTCCGGCCTTGCGTCCAATAGCAGGTAAGAAGCGAGAAAAAATTACCCCGGCGCCAATTTGCGTAGCAGCAGAAAATGAAATCAAAATTTCATTCTTAACATGAAACTCGAGTTTCAATGCAATCAACACCATCATGATTCCGTAAGCAACTGCGGCTAAAAAAATCGAAGAATAAATTGCAGCAATGTCGCGAATTAAATTCAGACCCCAATGAAATTTTTCATCCGTCGAAATCTGTTTGTTAGTTGATAAAGGAGCGAATCCCGTGCCGGCAAAATCATGATTTCGAGAAACCGTTTCTTGGTGCGAACGAAATGATATGAGCATTAGTTGTAAAGCTCCCGAATGATTTTGTTGCGTAGAAAATTTTTACTTTTTTTACCGGTGAATTTTGTGATCACCTCTCCATCGCGAGAAATCAAAACAGTGAAGGGAATTCTGCCATCGTAACGAATATTTTTTTTGTGCAAAAACTCGCGAAATCCATCTTTAAAAGCGAGGAAGCGCGGCTGAAAATAAACATCAGAATATTGATTTAAATGCTGGCTGAGGCTTGTCGGATCTAAATCTCGATCGATTGCCAATGCAATCACTTGCAAATCAGTATTTTGAAACTCACGAGAAACTTCATTTACAGCTTCAAAATTCTCCGCGCAGATTTTGCACCAAGTAGTGTAAAGATAGAGCAGCACAGGCTTTTCATCATTCTTCTCCAGCTCATCAGCAATCTGTGCTGTGGTCATTGAAAGCGGATCCGCATCGTTAAATCTAATATTGCTTGATGGCGGAATTTGCACATCGGCGCGTTCAACGTTTTCTACGAAGTAATGCCACAGGGCTAAGCTGATTAATACTCCAGACAAGATTGTTAAAAAAAACATTTTAGGCCAAGGTTTAGGATTTTGTTTGGATTTTTGGTATTGCTTAAGCAGAATAATTTTCTCTTCAGACATTTTATTTGCACATGTTAATCAAAATTAAAAACCTCAAACTCAAGACGATTCTAGGTTTCCACGCCTGGGAAGAAAATATTAATCGGGAAATTATTATTAACGCAGAAGTCGAAACTAATAACCTTAGTTCGTTAAGCAGCGACGATATTAAAGACACAATCGATTACGATATTTTAATTCTCAAAATTAAAAATTTAATCAGTTCAAAGAGATTCAAACTCGTCGAAAAAATGGCCGCAGAAATCATGCGAGAAATCATGAAAGATACTCGTATCAGCAGATGTAAATTAGAGATCGATAAGGTTGGCGTGATTGCTGATTTAGATTCATTCTCAGTAACTTTAGAGCAGCATGGATAGCGTAACGGCACAGGTTTTAAAACTCATTGACTCTCAACATAAAATAAAAAAATTCCTGACGATTTCTTGCTATGCATTAATCATTGGCGGGGTTTTTGTTTATGTTTTTTATGGCTTTAGAAAAAGCAATGCAATCAAGCTAGTTAAGGATCGCGCAGAAAGTCTGAAAGATTATAAAACTGAGAAAATCATGACTAATCCGCGTATTAAGATTCAGCATGAAAATGGAAATATTTACGACATTCGCGCCAAAAAAGCTCTACACGAGAATGAGCAAGAGGTGATTATGTATGATGTTTTTGCCGAAGGAAAAATAGGCAAGATTACAGCGGGAGAATTAGAAATTACTGAGTCAGGAGATCATATGGTTTTTACAAAAAATCCTGTTTTGATTTTGAATCAGACGGAGTAGTAACTTACACCTAACAATATCTTGGTGGTCATTCCTGTAAAAGTTCATCAACTCGGTTTCGCAAGCGGCAAATCTTAGATAAATTACGCAACCGAATTTTTGAACTCGTACAAGGAACGAAAAAAGAATGAGATAAAAAATAATTAAAGAGACAGATAATGAGCAATAAATTCGGCGAAATTTTTTCACTAACTACCTGGGGCGAAAGTCATGGTGAAGCAATCGGTTGTGTGGTTGATGGTTGCCCTTCCCTTCTTTCCTTAGACGAAAGCGACATTCAAAAATATCTCGATAAGCGTCGTCCTGGACAGTCTAAATTCACAACACAGCGCCAAGAAAGAGATAGGGTTAAAATTTTTTCTGGTGTCTTCGAAGGCAAGACCACTGGCACTCCAATCAGCCTGGTAATTTTTAACGAAGACCAAAAATCTGGCGATTATTCTGAGATCAAAGACAAGTTTCGTCCAAATCACGCTGACTACGCTTACTTCAAAAAATATGGCATTCGCGATTATCGCGGTGGCGGCAGATCATCAGCGCGCGAAACAGCGATGCGCGTGGCTGCAGGCGCAATTGCTCGTAAAGTTATTGAGCAAGAAAAAATCGAAATCACCGGCTATTTAACTCAAATCGGCGAGAAAAAAATCGAGCGCTCGCGCCTTGATTTTGCCGAGATCGACAAGAATGACTTCTTTTGTCCTGATGCTATCGCCGCCAAAAACTTTGAAGATTATTTAACTGAAATCAGAAAATCTGGCGACTCTGTCGGCGCTATTATTGAAGTCGTAGCCCGCAACGTTCCTGTTGGTTTTGGCGAACCAATTTATAATAAACTCGACGCTCGTCTTGCTTCGGCAATGATGTCAATCAATGCCGTGAAAGGTTTTGAAATAGGCGACGGCATGAATGCTGCGAACAAAAAAGGTTCAGAGCTTGCTGATGAAATGTTTAGTAAAAATGGCAAAGTTGAATTCGCTTCGAACTATTCTGGCGGCACTTTAGGCGGAATTTCTTCCGGCCAAGATATTGTTGTGCGCTTTGCGGTAAAGCCGACGAGCTCAATTTTAATCCCGCGCAAAACCATCGATATCGAAGGCAAAAATACCGAGATTATCACCAAAGGTCGTCACGATCCATGCGTTGGAATTCGCGCCGTTCCCGTGGGCGAAGCAATGATGGCATGCGTTCTTGCTGACTTTCTTCTGCTTCACAAGGCGCGCCAAAGTAACAAAAACTAATTATTTTGGAATCTCTTTAGTTGCTGTCTTAGTTTTAAAAAATAAGCCTGCGTGCCGTTCGAGCGAGCTGCCCGAGCTCATTTAAAAATAATCAAAAACTTATGAAAAAATTTCTCACACTTAGCGCAACTGCGTGTTTGGTAGTTACAACAGCTCTTGCTCAACCTGGCCCTGGTGGCGCTGGCGGCCCTGGTGCTGGTGGTGGACAGCAACGTTCTCAAGGCGGAACGCAACAACAAGGCGGCGGCTCATCTGGTGGCGGACAGCAACGTCCTCAATCGACGAATCAAAATGGTGGTCAACAACAACGCCCTCAAGGTGGTGGTTTCTCTAGTGGTCAACAACAACGTCCTCAAGGTGGAATGCAACAACAAGGTGGCGGATCATCTGGTGGCGGACAGCAACGTCCTCAATCGACTAATCAAAATGGTGGTCAACAACAACGCCCTCAAGGTGGAATGCAGCAACAAGGTGGCGGTTCATCAAGTGGCAGAGAAATGAAACGTGATCAACGTGAAATTAAATCTGATAAAGCTGAGGTTAGAAGCGATAGACAAGAGCTCAAAAATGACATCAAGAACGGCGCGAGCAAAGAAGAAATTGCCAAAGACAGAAAAGAGCTAAGACAAGATAGAAAAGAGCTTAGAAGCGATAAAAGAGAGATGAGACAAGATGGAAGAGAAATGAAAAGAGAAGGAGAAGCTGAAGGTCGCGGAGAAAAAGAAATGGGCGGCGGTAAAGAAGGAAATCGCAGTGAAAAACCCCGCCGCAAAGAAGGTGGAAGTGATCGCAATGAAGATAGAATGGATAATCGCAGCGACAGAAAAGATGATAGATCAGATCGTCGCGAAAATCGTCGCGACAAAATGGAAAAAAACTCTTCTCAAGGATCTTCGGAAAATACGGATAGATCTGCAGAGTAATTTAGTTAGTTAGATCAATCTGACCGGCTCTGAAGAAATTCAGGGCCGGTTTTTTTGTGGACAATTTTTATTATCGAGCGCTTGGAAATTTTCTTGGATTACGGCCTCCCCATTGTGTAAATGTTCCGAACTGAGAGTTATGATCAGGTGATGAATTTCGGCTTGATTCATGCTAAAAATATTTAAGTTTTAGCAAAACTTAATAGCATTTTATTCGTAGTTTGTTAGTATTAATCCTGCCAACAAACTTAAGAACGAATCAAATGACGTTTATCCCAAAATTCCAAATCACCACCACCATTTCAAAAAGCCTGATGACCATTGAGGCGAATAAGGAAGTGGTAAATAGCCTTCCGATTACGCCAAAGATTTTGGCTTCGCTTCGAGAAAGCGCAAAGCTGATCACGACTCATTATTCAACGATGATTGAAGGCAATAAGTTGAATGAAAAAGAAATTATTAAGGTCATAAAAAGTAAATCCCTCGGCAAATCTTTTGGAAAAATAAAACCAAAGCAGCGCGATGAAAAAGAGGTTTTGGGATATTACGCAGCCCTTGAGCACGTTCATCAAATCGCTAATAAAAACCCACTTCTAAATGAAAAAATTATTCAAACCATTCACGCAATCGTGATGAGTTCTGGAAATCCAAAAGCCAAACCAACCAAATATCGCGATGGTCAAAATGTTATTCGAGATAGCAGAAGTGGAGCGATAGTTTACATGCCACCAGAGGCAAAAGATGTGTCAGATTTGATGTTGCAAATGACCACTTGGATCAACAAAGAATTAGCAAAAAAAGACCTGCCTCTTCCAATTATAGCCGCAATTGCTCACTACCAATTCGCCACCATTCACCCTTACTATGACGGCAACGGCAGAACAGCGCGACTTCTTACAACTTTGATTCTCCACCTCAGCGGCTACGGCCTAAAAGGCATTTACTGCTTAGAAGAATATTACGCCAAAGATTTGGGCTCTTATTACCAAGCCTTAAGCATTGGCAATCACCACAATTACTACATGGGAAGAGCTGAAAGTGAGATCACCAGCTTCATTGAATATTTTTGCGCAGGGATGGCGAAGGCTTTTGAAAGTGTAAGACAAAACATCGTCGCCAGCCTTCAAAACAAAAATTCAGAAACCGACAAATCAGATCTACTTTATCACCTAGACGAAAGACAAAAACGCGCTTTGGATTTATTCCTAAAACAAAAAATTATCGCCACTAAAGATGTGGCATTGCTTCTTGGTCTTGGTATCGGAGCTGCTAACAACATTTGCAAAAAATGGCTTGAATTAGGTTTTATTGAAGCAAGCTCAGAAGCGAAAAAAAATCGTGGTTATTTTTTGGCTAAAAAATGGCGTAAGTTGGTTGAATAATTTAAAAATCTAAATTCTTAGAAAAATGAACAGCGAACAA
>CAMBES010000073.1 GCA_945865855.1 Rhizobium sp. Q54
GGTTTTGGCTTGGTCAGCAGTGATTGCCAAGCTGTTTCCGCTGCTGGCGCCTGGCACAGAATTGCGGTAAAATTTATGAGCATTGCTGTAGCGAGCGTTGTTTTTTAGCTGCAATGTGGCATCAAAATTATGGGTAATAATGCCGTAGAAAGAGTTGTTTTTGCTATTCGATTTATTCTCGTTTGGGTAGCCAAAAGCAGCTGAAGGACTGGTTTTGTAAGGCGCGCCATTTTGCGCAGGAATGCCGCGATCAACAGTGCGAGCATCGTCAAAATGCTCGTAACCAACTTGCAAATTAGTGTCTTCACCAAGCTCAACAGACGCGGTTGGATTAAAGCCGTAGCGCTCAAGTCCCGCGTAATCGCGGTAGCTGTTAGATTTTTGATACATTGAATTTAAGCGCAGTGAGAACTTTTCATTCACCCGATCGCCAAGATCCATTTCAACGCGACGATCTTCATACGAGCCGCCAGAAAGCATTAATCTGCGCTTTTGCAGGCCATCAGCTTTTTTTGAAATACGATTAATCAAGCCGCCCGGACTTCCTCTTCCAAAGGCCAGAGCGTTTGGACCTTTCAGAAACTCAACACGATCGGTGTTGTAAAAATCACGAATATATTCCGAGTCATCACGCGCGCCATCGATAAAAAAATTGGAGGTGGTGCCATTAGTGCCATTGGTCATGCCGCGAATAGTTACTTGGTCGCGATGCCCCTCGCCCATTTGCACATTAACACCCGGAACATAGCGCGCGGCCTCTTCCATTTTAGTAATATTCTGATCGCGAATTTGCTCTTGGGTTACCACTGAAATTGATTGCGGCGTGTCTAGCAAAGGCTTTTCCACTCTCATCGAACTGCTGCTTGATCCGGTTTTATAACCATCAACTCTACCTTCTTTTTCAGCGGCAGCGGTAACCACAACGCTCGGCAATATTGTGGATTTTTTGGGCTTTAATTCCTTTGCCCAAGATTGATTAACAATGAGAGACAATGAAAGCAAAGACGCAAAAATTTTACCGTTACGCATAAATTCAGATCTAATTCTTAATAATTCATTTCGGCTCAGTGATGAATCCGATATTCGACAGCCCAACGCGCTGTAAAGCTGCAAGCAGGTGACTAACTTTACCGTAATTAACATTTACGTCAGCGCGCAGATGAATTTGTTGTTTTGGATTTTTTTTCGCCAAAATTTTTAACTGCGCTTCGAGCGCGCCAACAGAGACTTCTTCGTCGTTTAAAAAATATTTTCCGTCTGATTTTACGGAGATTGTTACCGTTTTTTCTTCACTAATTTGTGCTGCGCTTTCTGCCGGCAAATCAAGTTTGATCACGCTATTTAGCATCGGCGCGGTGACTAAAAAAATTACCAAGAGCACAAGCATTACGTCGACTAGGGGCGTCATGTTTATTTCGGAGAGTGGGGCCTGAAGCTCTTCGCGCTCGAAATTATTTCGCATCGTTCGACAAATAAACGGTGAGCTGCTCAGCAACATGGCGAAGATTTTGCACCAAAAGACGATTGAGACGAACGAAAGTGTTGTAGGCGAGAACCGCTGGAATTGCGGCGAATAAGCCGATTGCAGTTGCAACCAAGGCCTCGCCCATTGGGCCAGCAACGGCGGAAAGTCCGGCATTGCCTTGTGCTGATATGCTTTGCAGCGCATTGTAAATTCCCCAAACTGTTCCAAATAATCCGATGAATGGCGCGGAAGATCCGATTGAGGCGAGAGCTGTTAAACCCTTGTCAAGCCATGAGCGAGTTTCATCCAAAACTTGCAGCAAATGCATTGTAAGGATTTCTTTTTTTGCTTCGTGTCCGAGATATTGAGGCAAAACTTTTTCTAAATTTTTTACTTCGGTGATTAAAAAATTTACCGCGCCCTCAACTGCTTTTAGATTTTCGCTTCCGACTAAATTTTTAGTAGGCCAATTTTGAATTTTTACGTGCTCAGCGTAGAATTTTTTGTAAGCCAAATATTCGCGGCGAAGCAAAAGACCTTTCCAAAAAATAATGTACCAACTGACGAAGGACATCACGATTAGCAGTAAAAAAACCGCGATCAAAACTGCATTGCCTTGCGCGAAAGCGTGAATGAAATCCATTTTATTTTAAGTAATTGTAAAAGTTTTGCCGGTTGAGCGAAGTCGAAACCAAGAAAGTTCGACGCGGATTTTCTTGGTTTCGACTGCGCTCAACCAGCGAAAAAATGTGATTAACGAGTTTAAATAATTTTAAATTCAACCGGAACGACCACAGAAGCCTCAACCGACTTGCCCTTGCTGCGCGCGGGAATAAATTTCCACTGCTTCACGGCATCAAGCGCCGCCTCGTCTAAATCGTGCGAGCCACTTGAGTGAGAAACCTGAACCGAGGCCGGAGTGCCATCCACTTTGACTAAAACGCTCAACAAAACTTTCCCCTGAGCGCCTTTGCGCCTTGCCAAGACGGGATAATAAGGCGCGGGATTATTTAAATATTCCGCGTTAAAAACCGGCTCGCTTTCTGCCGCTCTGGTTGCAATCGCGTTTGGATCAACTCGACCGGAAGTTTCTTTTCCAGCAACTTTTGATTCTTTGCCCTCAAGTTTTTCTTCTTTGCTTTGCTTCTGTTTAAGGGCATTTTCACGCTCAAAATTCAACACAGATTTCTCACGAGAAAGATTTTCATTCTTTCTTTCATTTGCTGACGGCGCAACAAAACTTACTTGAATTGCCTGCTGATTAATAACCAGCGGATCAGACGGCATTAGAGACCAAGCGACCAATCCTCCATGCACAAAAGCTGCGGCAAACAAGGCGAAGACGTGCGATTTTTTGTAGCTCGAAATAATCATTTTCACTTATTTTTGATTTCTTGAGCCTGTGAGAATAATTATCATCTAGCTGAGAGTCAATATCAAAACTAATTATTTTGCGAGACGCCTCCGATAAATTAATTCTCAATTCTTTACGCACCACCCCTGTAAAAGTTCGTTAATTTGGCTTCGATTTTTCCGCGCCATTCCTGCTTTCGTGATGACGACGTCGAGTGTCGAGTTTTGCTAAAAAATTGTTGATTTTTTGGGTGAAAAATACCTCGGTACCCACCTCCAAACTTAAGTCAAAAAACATGTCAAAAGATTCCAACTCAACATCTCCGCAAGAAGGCGCCAAAACCATTGCAGAAATCGAAATCGCGCGAGAAATTAGCGCAATAAATTCACGATATCCTAGCGACCTTTCCACAATTATTGGGGCAAATTCTCAATCTTCGTCAGAAGAAAAGGAGCGCGAAGGTTGGATCATGAGCGTCTCTAAAAGTTTCTGTGGAGCGACTGCGGCGCTGATGGCCGTTGAAGGAAAATTTGGCGAGAAAAGAATGGAGGCGACCGTGTTGGACGTCTTGCAGGTGGCGCGAGGATGTCATCCGGAGAGAGAAGTTGAAATCGCAAAATATGAAAAAGTGCTGACAGACAAACTCTGCGGACACGTAACCCTGGCACAACTTCTGAGTCATCGCAACGGACTCATTTCGCAATCGAGTTACTTCACCAATGATCCACAATTTGTGGGCGACAATCCGGGTGTCATCGCCTCTGATTCGGTAAAATTTATGCCGGAAAAAGTCGGAACAACTTTCAGTTACGGTAATCCAACTTTCATGCTGGCCGAAGATTTGATGAGCCTGGTCTCTGATTTAGGAAGTTATCGTCAAGAGCTAAAAACAAGAGCGATTGATCGCCTTGGGTTAGCTCACACCCGGCCCGCGGATGAAATGGCCGAGCCGCGAAAAGTTGCTAGCGATGTCGTCAAGATCGCGGGCGCCCTTGATTACGACACCGCCAACATTGAACCCGCGAAAGAAAGTTCTAGCAGCAATCCCCTCACTCACACTCAAACCGGGGAAATACCCCTCTCTGCTGGCGGCCTGTGTTCAAGCATTGCTGATTTAGAAAAATTTTCTGCGGAATTGGCGAAGATGATTTGCGGAATGCCTAACGCCTTGACCTTGAATCACGCTCAAGCGAAAGAAGTTCATCAGCTTTACCTCGATGCTTTTGATGCTGGAGAACATTGCGTGCCCGATGGAGGTTCCGACGAAAAAGCAGCTCTCTACGCCGCAAGCTATTCTCTTGGGATCATGATTGGGGCCATTAATGACAAGGCGGAAACGGTTTCTGGTCGCAAGAATGGAGAAGATAAATTTCACATTTGGCACATTGGCCATTTCACCGGCAATGCCAGCGAAATGGATGCGACAATGCCTTTTTCTTTTGATTATTTTAAATCGGGAGAAGCTGCGAAAGAAAGCGACGTAGCGGTGGAGACAAATTCGGTCATTACTCAAACTGACGTAATTACTAAACATTTAATTCTCACCATGCCCGGCCATGATTACGCTAAACAGATGGACGAATATTTTCTCGGCAAAACCAACAAAGACAGCAAGTTTGTTGCCGAAGAAGATGGCGAGTGTTGGCGAAAATACTGGCAACATCTCGATCTTAGCACGGGCAAAAATAATAACTTAGCAGCCTGGCAAAACGAACTCGCTGCCGAAGGCAAACTACCAAAAAATTTCGCCGATTTTCACGCAGAAATTATTTCTGCTTACGCACCAGCTCATGAGGCCTTGCACGATTATCTAGTAGAAAATTTTATCGACAAAAAAACCGGAATTATCGATCGAGAGGCAATCACAGAAAAATTTAAAACAGCCGCGAATTTTGAAGGACTTCGCAAAGAAGTTCTCTCTCCACACCTCACTTCTGCACAAGAGGAAACGCAAAAAATTTTTGCACGATCAGAAACGCAATTAGCCACAGAAAGAGGGGCTGAGGACCTGAAGTCAACAGCGCCAAACTCTTGGGTTGCAAAGGTTGCGACACCAAAAACTAAAGGCGACTCCGGGATTACGAAATAATTTTGCCAATGATTTTATTTTAGATTTTCGCCCCTAAGAAGCGCGCCATGAAAATTTCTAATTACCAAATCGAGCCCTACATTCAACGCATCGCGCAAGAAAAAATTGCCGGCTGTTTGTTGTTTGGGCCGGAGGCTGCGCTCGTTAATTATCGCTTCAATCTGATCGCAAAAAAAATTGCGCCAAATTTATCCGATCCGTTTTTAGTCGCCAATATTAGCAAGGAAAAATTAGTCGAAGATAAAGCGATTTTGGCGGATGAATTTTTTTCTTACTCAATGCTCGGCGGCAGAAAATTAATTTTGATTCGCGATTGTGACTCTCAAGCTGGCGCGGCCTTAAAGATGCTTTTTTCTGATCAGGATTTCGCAAAAAAAAGTGATAATTTTATTTTAATTCAAGGTGGAGATCTCGATAAATCCTCGCCTCTGCGCAAGATTTGCGAAGAAAATTCGTACTTTGCCGCGATTGCATGTTACGAGGATGATGAACGTGTGATAAAAAAATTCATTGCCGATGAACTCTTGCGCCACAAGGTTAAATTCAATTTGGATGTTACATTAATTCTTTTCGAAAAATTTGGGAAAAATCGCCAAATTATCCTAGCCGAGCTTGAAAAAATTTTAGTTTTTTTAGGTGAAGAAAAAAATCTCACTGTTGAATTAGTCAAGAAGCTGATCGCTTCCGAAGCTGAAATTTCTGCCAATGAATTCGTCGAAAATTTTGCAGCTCAAAGATTTGATTTGGCCTTGCTTACTGCTGAAAAACTTTTTCGCGACGGGTTTGAAGCGATTACGCTGGTACGATTTTTATCTAACTTTTTACAAAAACTTTACCAAGCCCGCATGGGGATTGACTCTGCCGGAATTAGTTTTGACGAAGCGGTAAAAAATCAGCGTCTATTTTTTAAGGCCGAAGCAGAATTTCGCTTAGCACTAAAAAATTTATCGAAAATTTTTTTGATAGAAAACCTGTACGAATTGCAGCAATTAGAAATTAAAATGAAGAATGGCAATCTGTCGCCAAAGCTTCTGCTTACTGCATTCGTGCAAAATTTTCTTCGGGATTAATCTTTAATGTAAGAAAATTTACTTTGCCTGCTTGACAACAAAGATTTGGTTCGTACGTTGCGCCCCCTCTTTTGGTTTAGAGATCTGATGTCTGTCCTTCGCGGCAGTTCTTTTCCTTCTTTCATAAGTTGTTGTTTTAAATCGTGAATAGTCGCGTTTATGTCCTTGTTCAAACAGGGGCAAAAAACGGAAAATAAGAAAAATAAAGGCGATAGTTTCGTTCGCAAAAAAACTATCGCTTAAAGTCACGTTAGTGAATTTGAGTTTTTCCTCTTTTATTAGGGGAAAAGTTGTCACTTTTGCAGCGCAAGCGAGCAAAAGTGCTCAACAACAGAGGGACGAGAGTCCTTCTAGTGAGATAGCTATTATCATTATTCTCAACTTGAGAGTTTGATCCTAGCTCAGAACGAACGCTGGCGGTATGCTTAACACATGCAAGTCGAACGGGTGTAGCAATACATCAGTGGCAAACGGGTGAGGAATGTAGAGGAATCTTCCCAGCAGTAAGGAATAACTCTGAGAAATCAGTGCTAATGCCATATATCACCGCTTCGGCGGGAAAGATTTATCGCTGTTGGATGAGCCTCTATCGGATTAGCTAGTTGGTGAGGTAATGGCTCACCAAGGCAATGATCCGTAGCTGGTCTGAGAGGATGATCAGCCACACTGGAACTGAGACACGGTCCAGACTCCTACGGGAGGCAGCAGTGGGGAATATTGGACAATGGGCGCAAGCCTG
>CAMBES010000074.1 GCA_945865855.1 Rhizobium sp. Q54
AAGCTCGTTAGAAAAGGTGTCGTCTTCCAAGCTAGCTAGAATTTGCCCTTCGCTAACTTCATCTCCTTCATCAAAAAATAATTTTTTTAAGCGACCAGAAACGCGAAAAGAAGCGCTGACCTCTCTTATGTCGACATTGCCGTAGAGCCTTATTTGGTGCTGGTTGTTGTGATATTGATAAAAGGAGTAGCCGCCGTAACCGCAGATGAAAGTGATGATTGCTGGTAAGGCAATTTTAAGAATTTTTTGCTTCATATTTTTTACAAATAAGTTTCGAAGAGATTGTCAATTACGCGTAAAATATTTTTTTTGATCTGCTTGATGTTATTTTCGTCATAGCCTTTCCAGCCACTTAAATAAAGGAGGCTAGACTTATTATTTTGAAAGGAAGTTAGAACGCTGTGAAGAGAGTGGGTGAATAAAATAACTTCAATCGCATCGATTTTTTTATTCATGATTTTAGCGGCGGCCAAAGTAAATGGTTCACAAACGCGCTTCATTACGCTTTTAAAGAGAGATTCAAAATGTTTGCTTTGCTCGATTTGTTCGAAGGAAATAATCTTGGAATAGCGCTTATTCTCTGGACTGGTGATGGTTTCAACAAAAGTCAAAGACATTGTTTTTATTGCTTCGAGGATTTCTCTTTTGTCTTTACTGGTTTCAATAATATCCCTTTGCGCAATCATAGTTGGCATCATGAATTTATTTGACTGCTCGTGAATTTTTTTAATCACGCTGCCGTAAATATTATCTTTGCTTTTGAAGTGATAATGCAGGGTGGAGATATTGACATCAGCCAGAGTCGCAATGTCGCGCGTGCGCGAACAATCAAAACCATTTTGTGAAAAAATAGTTATTGCAGCATCAAGAATTTTTTCTTTTACGAGAGAATTTTTTTCAGTCATGGGCTGCTATTTTTTCTCTTTCCAAAACACGCGATCTTTTTCGAAGTGTATTTCATAACCTTCGAAGCCACCACCCAAGGTTTTATGCAAAGTGATTAGGCCAAGCAAACTCTCGCTCTTTTTTTGCGCCATTTGATTTTCGCTATTCAGCTCGGCGATTTTGCTATTCAAGAATTCTTCATTCGAAATTACGCCGAGGCGTTTTTTATTTTCATCGATTTGAAGAATTTTCTTACTGGCCGAAAGAGAGTATTCTGAGTGTTTCTCGATCTGCAGGGAATTTATGTAGCGCGCTAGTTGCGACTCGCATTCTTCAAGAGCGGTTAGCACTGTTTTTTCGTAATTTAGTATGGCGATTTTGGCTTTGGCTTTGCTGATTTTATATTCAGCCAATAGGTGCCCGATTGAGAAAATTGGCACAGAAACTGTGCCACGAATATCTTTTACATTGGCGCCATTATTCAACATTTCGCCTAGGTCCTTAGAGCCACCACCTATTTTTGCGAATAAGTTGAAGCTCGGAAAAAATTCTTTAAATTGCGCACTTTGATCAAAATCGGCAGCGTCTATTTCATATTCGGCGGCGATAATATCGGGACGACGTTTTAGAATATCTGATTTTAAACCAACTGGAACAAGGCCAGAAGAGTAATCGAAAATTTCTTTTCCATTTGGTTGAGAGAGTATTTCTAAAATATTTTCCGGAGTTGTGCCAACCAAAACTGCCAATCTGTAAGTTAAAATCTTTTCATTTGTTTGCGCTTCAAGCAATGAAGACGAAGCAGAGTGAAAATCGATTTCAGCCTTATAAATATTGGCTTTGTGAGATGTGCCATTTCTTTCTTTTTGCTCAGCGATTGCACTTAACTGCTGTCTTAAATTAGATATTTCCTGCAGGTTTTTTATTTGTTTTTGTAGGCGTTTTAATTCGATGTGATTTTGCGCAATCTCACTTGTGATTCTGATGGCGCTGGCTTTGTAGAGTTGCGCTTCTTTTAAAAATCTTAGCTTTCCAGCTTTGTAGCGATCTAAGTTTTTACCGAAAAAATCTAGCTCCCAAGCGGCATCAAAAGTTGATTGATACAAATCGTAGCTGAGCCCATTTGATCCAAACCCAGGCGAAGAAAATCTTTGACGACCAACTCCCGCACCTCCAGAAGGAAGTAGGTTAGTGATGTTTATGTTATTTAATTGACGCGAAGTAACGATGGCAAGATTGGCGACCTGAATATCTTTGTTATTTTCTAATCCGAGCTCAACGAGTTGATTGAGCAATGGATCGTTGAATTCCATCCACCATTTTTCACTTGGAGATGATGAAGAAATGTTGGAATCTTTGGTAAGAAAGGCGGTTGCGACATCTTTTTGAATATTGCGACCGATGTTTTTATCGCTTGAGCATGAGGTTAATAACAGCAGCGCAAAAGTAATTTTTAAAAATTTCATTAAATTTCAATCATTTGATCCAATCAGTTGATTGAAATAATATGAAGGTTTTTTAAACGATATTATTATTTGGTAATGGTTTCGTTTTAGCGTCGATTGACGCATTTTCTGAAATAATTTTTTTCAACATATGATGAAGTTTTTGATAGTTTTTGCTCTCTCTTCGCTGTTTGTGGCGATTTATGAAATAATGTTTGATGAGGAATATTCGAAGGTTGAAAAGAGGCATGAGACGACTTACAAAGTAACTGCGAAAGCAGGAATAGTTGGCTGTCTCACCGCAAAAAAATTTAACGAAGCGACGCAGGAATATCGCAATAACAATGTTGGCGCTATTCAAAAAATGATTACCGATGGCGCATGTTTTACATTTCAATATGGCGATGAACTTACCGCTTTAAGTGAGACCTGCGATCCTTCCGATGGAGATAATGACGCTTTTGCCTTTCAGTCCAAAAAAGTTTTTTTGCGCGAAGTTTATCTTCCTTGTTTTGCGGTTAGATAAATTTGTTATTTTTCGCCTAATGCTTCCGAATAAGAAAAAGACACATTGTGATTTGTGAAAAAATTCAAAAATAAAAACATGCTAAAAAGCACTCTTCTATTCTTCGTTTTATTCTTGGCTAGTCTGAGCACTGCTTTGGCCTCTTCGTCGGCAAGATACGAAACTGCGATTCTTTCTGGCGGTTGTTTTTGGGGCGTGCAACATTTGTTCGATCAGATGAGTGGCGTTGTTAGCAGTAGGGTTGGGTATATTGGCGGCAATGTTGATAATCCAACTTATAAAATGGTTTCAACTGGGCTAACCAATCATGCCGAGGCGATTGAAATTACTTTTGATCCGCAGAAAATTTCTTACGAAAAGCTGCTCAAATTTTTCTTTACGATTCACGATCCAACAACTCTCAATCGTCAAGAAAATGACATTGGAACACAATATCGTTCGGAGATTTTTTATTTAGATGAGGCACAAAAAGAGATCGCCTTATCGGTGATCGAAAAAGCCAAAACATCGGGAGTTTTCAAAGATCCTATTGTTACTAAGGTTTCAAAAGCGGGGAAGTTTTTTTCTGCTGAGGGGTATCATCAAAAATATCTTAAGAAAAATCCTTATGGGTATACCTGTCATCATATTCGTGAGGAATGGAAGTTTTAAATTGAGATAATTCTTCACCCCTGCCATTTCCGCGACCTGCTTTTCTCATTAAATTTATTTCCCATGTTTACAAATATGTTTCTCGCCTTCGTGGCGGCTATTTCCCCTGGGCCAAATATCGTTTTAGTGATTCAAAATAGCTTAGTTTTTGGGCGCAGGTTTGGTATTATAACCGCACTGGGCGTGCTTTTTGGCGTATTATTTTGGCTGTTATTTTTGATGATTGGCTTCACTTACCTTTTGCATAATCCGAAAGTTTTTTTCTTTTTTCACTCCTTCGCTTCGGTTTATTTGCTCTACATCATTTACCTGATTCTCAAGTTAAAAATCGAGAAGAAAGAAAGTGAAATGCATAAAAATAGTAAGTTTTTTTTAGAGAGTTTAATTATCACTTTACTCAACCCTGAGATTGCAATTTTCTACGGCAGCATTTTAGCGGGGATCGCTGTCGATCAAAGCGGCGGCTTTGGCTTAATGCCTTTCTACCTCTTTAGTTTTATGGTGATTGAATCGATAGTATTTCTCTCTGCGGCTTATTTTGTTTCTTACGTAAATAAATTTATTCTTTCTTATCTCTGGGTCGTGAAGCTTTGCGCCTCTAGCGCGATTTTATATTTCGCGATTAAGCTCATGTATAAAGTTTGCGCAGATTACGAAATTTTATTTTCTAATTAAGCAAAAAAGTTCAGCTGTTGTGGCTGATTCTAGTGCGCAAAAATATCAAGATTGCTAAAGCCGTTTAGATCAAGCTTGACGCGGGTTGGTAAGAATTCCAAACAGGCATTAAAAATATCCATTCTGCCTTCGCGCTTCAACATTTCGTCAAGTCTTAGCTTGAGACGGTGAAGATATAAAACGTCAGATGCGGCGTAATCTTTTTGTTTGTTACTGATCTCAAAATTTCCCCAATCAGAACTTTGCTGTTTCTTCGAAATTTCAACCCCGAGCAATTCTTCACACAAAGATTTTAAACCGTGCGAATCGGTGTAAGTGCGGATTAAGCGTGAAGCGATTTTGGTGCAGTAAATATTTTTTACATCAACCTTTAGATAGAAATGCAAAGCAGCTAAATCAAAGCGGGCAAAGTGAAAAATCTTTTGAATTTTTTCGTCTGATAAAAGTTTAACCAGATTTGGCGCATTATATTTTCCAAGTTCGAATTGCACTAAATGCGCATCACCATTTCCGTCAGAAATTTGCACGAGACACAAGCGATCACGCAAAATATTTAAGCCCATCGTTTCGGAATCAATAGCAACAGAACCATTAAAATTAAGGTCAGAAGGCAGATCGTTTTTATGTAGAAAGTTGGTCATGTTTAGTAATTTTAATTGTCGCTCCGAGCCTGTTGAAGGTTTTGGGTATTTAGTTAAATCATGCTTCAACAAGCTTGGCATGAAGCAAGTGTATTTACTCCGAACTCATTTCCTCAAGCTCTAGCCAACGAGATTCTGCAGCGTCGAGCTCTTTTTGATTCTTGGCAATTTCCATTGCGATGTGAGCAAGATTGGCAGAATTACGATCTTCAGTTGCGCTAAGTTCTTCACTAAGTTCATAAATTTTTATTCCCAACTTCTCAATTTTCGCCGGAAGTTTTTCAAGTTCGTGTTTGTATTTGTAGGTCATCTTCTTTTTAGCTGAAGACACTTCTTCTCTTGATTGCATGGGGCTTTGAGAGTTCCATGAATCGGATTCTTGAAATATTCGACCACCTGCATTTGTCAAAGATTGCGGTTGTTTCTGCGAGGAAATGTAATCCGAATATCCACCAATGTGACTTGTAACCACACCATCTCCTTCGAAGGCAAGAATCGAAGTCGCGACATTGTCCAAGAAATCACGATCGTGCGAAACCACGATTAGCGTGCCTTGATATCGATCTAAATAATCTATGAGCATGTCTAAAGTGTCCATGTCGAGATCATTTGTAGGCTCGTCTAGGATCATAAAATTTCCTGGATTAGCTAAAGTTTTTGCAAGTAGCAGGCGATTTTGCTGGCCGCCAGAAAGTGTGCCTGCCAAGGCTTCGCGATCATTAGGATCGAAAAGAAAATTTTTCAAATAGCCGCAAATATGCGCAGTTTTTCCGTTGGCAAGTTTGACGTAATCGCCACCAGAATCGCAGAGAATTTCTTGAATAGATGAAGTGGGTTTTATCGCGCTGCGCGACTGATCGAAATAGGAAATATCGATGTCTTTCGCTGGTTTAACTGTTCCAGAATCTGGCTTTTCTTCGCCAATAATCATTTTTAGAAAAGTTGATTTCCCCGTGCCATTTTTACCGATAATTCCAATGCGCTCGCCACGCAAAATTTTCAGTGAAAGTTTTTCAATTAATTTTTTTTCACCAAAATTTTTACTCACATTATTTAGCGCTAAAATTACTTGCGGCGCATCTTCTTCAAGTTTTTGGGAAATGATTTTGATCTGATTTTTATTGGCGCTAACCAGCTTCCGCGTTGCTTCGAGCTTGGCTCGTAATTCCAGCAAATAATGCAGACGCCCAATATTTCTTTTGCGTCTTCCGGTAACTCCTGTTTGCAACCAGCCACTTTCAAGCGCAACTTTTTTTTGCAGATTATTGAGCTCTCTCTGTTCATGTTCGACTATTCCGCGCGACCATTCATCGAAATTTTTATAGCCATTATTGTTAACTTTTAGCAACCCAGCGCGCAGCCAAAAAACTTTATTTGAAACGCGTTCCAAAAATTTACGATCATGTGAGATCACGATTAGCGCGCCACGGAAGTTTTGCAAATATCCTTCTAGCCATTCGATAACTTCTAAATCTAAGTGATTTGTTGGTTCATCAAGTAGCAAAACATCGGGCTCTAAAACTAAAGCACGAGCGAGATTGGCGCGGCGTTTTTGTCCGCCGGAAAGATTTTGAGTCAAAGAGTCTTTGTTGATCTGGAGATTGTCGCAGACGATGTCGATCAAGTAGAGTTTGTGTTCGTCAATTTTTAGTCCAGAAAGAATAAATTCTCCAACCGTCAAATTTTTTGGTAATTTTTCGCTTTGCGTTAAATAGCCACAAACAGCACCAGGCGTAAGAAAGCGATCACCGCAATCGAGATCGAATTCTCCGGCAATAACATTCATCAAAGTTGTTTTGCCTACGCCATTTTTGCCGATTAAACAAACGCGGTCGCGAGGAAAGATGTTGAAATGTAAGTTCTCAAAGAGGATTTTTT
>CAMBES010000075.1 GCA_945865855.1 Rhizobium sp. Q54
CACAGTGCTCAAAATTAACTTTTAGCCAGTAAAATAGATGGTTGCCTTACCATTTCTTCTCAAATTTCTTGCGTAAAATAATCGCCACTAAATTGAACAAAATTAGAAAGGTGAGCAGTAGCAAAATTGCTGCAGAAGTTTTTTCCATAAAACCAATTTCTGGAGAATCAGACCACAAATAAATTTGCACCGGCAGCACAGTTGTTGGGTCGGTAAAACCCTGCGGAATGTCTGCGATAAAAGCCACCATTCCAATCATTAGCAGCGGCGCGGTTTCGCCCAGAGCGCGGGAAACGGCAAGAATCGTTCCCGTCATTATTCCCGGCATTGAGAGTGGCAATAAATGGTGCAGCATTACTTGCATTTGTGAGGCGCCAAGAGCCGCGCCAGCGTCGCGAATCGAACTCGGAATTGAGCGAATCGTGTTGCGTGTGGCAATAATTATTACTGGCAGCACCAACATGAAGAGGGTCATTCCGCCCACTAAACTAGAAGAACGAGGCAGATGCATGAATTGCAAATAAACTGTTAAGCCAAGCAATCCGTAAATGATTGAAGGAATAGCGGCGAGGTTATTAATGCTGATTTCAATAATGTCGGTGAGGCGATTTTTCGGCGCGAATTCTTCGAGGTAAAAAGCGCACATTACTGCAATTGGAAAAGCAAAAATTAGGAAGATTAGCATTACTAAAAACGAACCAACTAAACCAGCGCCAACTCCGGCAATTTCTGGCTCGCGCGAATCGGCAAATTCAAAAAATTTCCAATTAACAACTTTGCGAATCTCGTTTTTTTCTTTGAGGTCCGAAAGCCAAAGCAACTGATTTTCATTGAGTGCCGAAGAATTTTGATGTTTGAAAAACATGTCAGATTTTGACGAAGCGCTGATCCAAATTTGTTGTTTTCCGCTTTGTTCTTTCGCTTCTAAATTGCTGGCTTTGCTTACGAGTTGGTAAAGAGAATTAATTTCTGCGATCGTCTTGGCCTCAGGAAATCTCTGCCTCAAGCCGTCTTTGATTGCCTGGCGGTAATCTTCGTTTTGATTTATTTCGAGTGCAATTTCCGTGCGCCAAAAAGCCCCAGAAGCTTTGCTAAAAATTGCCACAAATAAAATCGCCAAAAAAGCGAGAGCAAAAGCAGTTGAGGCAACGCCAAGCATTTTAAATCGACGCTCTGCGGCGTTACGTTTTTTTAAATTTTTAATTTCTCTACCCATATTTTTTCTTATAATTATTTAGTGGAGATATTTTGTTCTAGCTTAGAGCTGCAAAGGCTTAAGCCTTATTTAATTAATTATTTATTAATTATTTATTAATTATTTATTAATTAAATTTCTCCATTCTGGGGTTTTTCGAGTGCCGTAATTTTTTATTGATCTATCTCTTTTTGCCATCTCGTTAAGCAGGTTGTTAATTTTTATCTTTTTTTGCTGCTCAGATAATACGTCGGACAATTTATCTAATAATAAATCATTAATTTCCTTTCTTGAGGCGTCGTTATACTGATCTAAGAATTTTAGAATCATCGCCTTGTAGTGGGCGTTATCGAAAGCTCTGTTTTTTATGTATCTAGCCTTCTGACCCACTATCTCGGAAATTTTAGCGGAGATAAAATATTGCCCCTTTCTGCCATCGATCAGTTTGTCTTTTTTTAACAAATTAACCTCGGTGAGGTTTATGGGTAATTTTTTCTGTACTTGGTCGAGAAGAAGTATTGCCCTTAGTTCAAGGTCTCTTTCTTTTAAGGTTTTTGAGAACTCCTCGTTGATAACCTTGCCGGTGATTTTTACTTTTACCTTGCCGCCCGAAAAGTCATAATCCGGCATCGGAAAAAGCCTCTTTCTCTGAAAGTTAAATATTTTCTTGATGCCGCCGCCGTGGGTTTCAACCATGTTTAGATTCTTCATCGCCTCAACCAAGAAATGGTTACGATAAATTTCTTCTGGCGAATCTTGTAGGACGACATCTTCAACCGATTTTGGCAAAAAAGATCCGCAGTTTGAGAAGATTAGATGGTCATCTTCAAATTCGATTACGTTGATTCTTCCTCTTTTTTCGTAGTCTTGGTGGGCGATCGCATTGTTAATCGACTCCCTGATAGAGAAGGGCTCATAGCGTAAAAATTCATCGGGAAACAAAGTGTTATTGCCCAAATGAACATACTTCAAATTTCTGATTCTGACGAAAACTTCATCAACCGCCAAAATAAAAGGGATCGAAAAAACCTCTCCGGCTTTAATTTGATTATCTAAAGTTCGCAGTTCCCACAATATTTTAACGGACGATCCCAAGAAATGTGCCGATTCTTCTCTGCCCAGTAAAATCAGTGATGTTCGAGTGATTTGGCCTTTAATTGTTAGTTTTGCTTTATCGAGAAATTTTGCGTCATCCCATCCACCTATCTCTTCACCATATTTCGGATTGCGGATGGAGAATTGCTCCCTGGCTTTGTTGATTGCTGCCGGCTCCAAATCTCCGATGGTTGCGGTGGGAATAATTGCGGAACTCCAATCTTCAGATGGATTTATCTCATCAAGGATTTCATTCAAACGATCCCGGGTCATTTCAACCAAACTATCCCCAATTCTCTGCCAAGATTTTTTATGAGCGTAAACCGGCAATCTAAAGGAGTGTTTGGGGATATAGAAAATCCAGATCGTCTTGTTTGTGTCGGAAGTGGTAAAGTTTTTTACCTCAAATTCGTTGAAATTTAAGTTGGGGCAATTCCCTAAGATTCTCTGTTTGATATTCTCAATGGAGTAATCGGCAAAATCCGCGATGCCTAAAATTTCTAAAGTTTTATCCTTTACTCCAACAATTAAATGACCGCCCTGCATATTAGAAATTGCCGAGATGTAAGAGATTGCGTCTTCCCCACTTCTTCCTGAGATGAAACTTTTTAGCGATGTCCAACTTTTCCATTCGCAGCACTCATTTTCTTTGGGAAAATTTTCTAATAGAAATTTTTGTAGCTCTTTTTCATTCATAGGTCTTACCCATATTTTTTCTTATAATTTTTGATCACGGCGAGGGCGACGATGTTGAAAATGAAAGTGACAACAAACAGCGTCAGTGCTAGCGCGAAGGCGGCTAGGGTTTTGGGGCTGTTGAATTCTTGATCGCCTACCAAGAGGGTAACGATTTGTGCGGTTGCGGTAGTAACTGAATCGAGTGGATTAAAGGTTAATTTCGCAATTAATCCTGCGGCCATTACAACAATCATTGTTTCGCCAACCGCGCGCGAGATTGCGAGAATCAAAGCCCCGACGATTGAAGGGGTCGCGGCGGGCAAGATTACTTTTTTAATCATTTCAGACTTGGTGCTGCCGAGAGCCAGCGCCCCATCTTTCAAAACTTGTGGCACGGAATTTAGTGCGTCATCAGTGAGTGATAAAACGAAAGGAATGATCATTATTCCCATTACAAAACCAGCGGCCAAAGCGCTTTCGGAGGCGACCTCGATTCCGAAGCTGGCGAAGAAATATTTAAAAAATGGCGCGACAAAAATCACTGCGAAATAGCCGTATACAACGGTCGGCACGCCGGCAAGCACTTCTAAAATTGGCTTTAAATAATCGCGAGTCTTGGCTTTAGAATAAAAACTAAGATTGATCGCGCCCATAATTCCCAAGGGCACAGCCACCGTCATTGCAACTAGCGTTATTAATAAAGTGCCCAGAAAAACTGGTACCGAGCCGAAAGAACTTGAGCCGACTTCTTGCTCGGCAGTCATTGCCATTTGCGGGTTCCAGCTAGTTCCGAAAAGAAAATCGAGTGGATTTACTAAGTCGAAAAATCGCATTGCTTCGAATAAAATCGAAACTGTGACGGCGATTGTGATTAAAATTCCGATGCCTGCGGTTATAGACAAAGCAAGAACTCCGGCACTTTCAATTTTTCTTCTGAGGCGTAAATTCATGAGGTAATGATTATTTTTTAAAACTTTCTAAATGAAAAAAATTCGTCTCTTTATTTCGGAAAAGAATCTCGGTTTGGGCACAAGAATCAAGCTTCGTGACAATGATTTCGATTACCTGATCAAGGTAATGCGTCAAAAAATTGGCGACAGGTTTTTTATTTTTAATGGGCTAGATGGTGAGTTTGTAGCGCAAATTACCGAGATCGAAAAAAAATCTTTGAGCGTGGAAGTTGGCAAAAAAATTTCTGACCTAAAAAAAGTTCCAAACGTTACTTTGGCTTTTGCAGTGATCAAAAATGTACGAATTGATTTTGTGGCAGAGAAGGCAACGGAATTAGGCGTTGCAAGGTTTCAGCCGATTTTAACCCAGCGAACAATTGTCGATAAAATTAATCTCGAACGTTTTTCGGCGAATGTGAAAGAGGCTTGTGAACAGTGCGAGAGAAATGATTTTCCAGAAATTTTTCCGTTGAAAAAGCTGGAGAAGTTTTTGTGCGAAGACGGAATTGAGAAGAAGATTTTAATTCTCTGTGATGAGTCTGGGCAAGGCGCAAAAGCGAGTGAAGTTTTGCCTGCGCTGCGTGACAGAGAAAAAGAAATCGTAGTTTTAATTGGGCCAGAAGGTGGTTTTTCAGAAAGCGAATTTAGTAAAATGCGTCAGCTCAAGAATCTTTTTGCAATCTCGCTCGGGCCTCGGATCTTGAGGGCGGATACAGCGATGATTTCGGCACTAACTTTAGTTCAAGAATTTTTGTAAAAAGTTAACTCGCTATTTCTGTTAAGGCGCAAAGTCAGTGGAGTTTTTCAATTATTATGAGGCGCGCCTTTCTTATCCTCGCTTACGCAAAAATGACGAAAAAATAATTTTAATCAAAATGAAGGTCTCTCTCCTTGCTATTTTCTTGCTCTGCATTTTTTCAAAAACGCTTTTTGCGGACGAGCCTAAAAATCTTGTCGTCACAACTTTCGACGGCAAAGATTTCGACTTAAAAAAGCTGCGTGGCAAAATTGTTGTGGTGAATTTTTGGGCTTACTGGTGCGAAAATTGTGCGCGGGCAATGGTCGAGATTGACGAGTTGCACAAAGAGTGTCCCGACATTGATATTATTGGACTTAGCATTGATCGTAAAACATCGCTAAAAGAGATTTTGGCGCGAGCAGATAAGCTAAGCTATGCGAATGCTTTGCTGGCTAATGCGAGTGTTAATAATTTTCCTGAAATAGAAATGATTCCAACGACTTACATTGTGAATGAAAATGGTGTCGCAAAAAAAATAAATGGAGTGCCGAAATGCTCGCAATTGAAATAAAAAACCTCAGTAAGACTTATAAAAAAGGCGAGAAAGTTGCGCTCAAATCAATCGATCTAGAAATTAAAAAAGGATCATTTTTCGGATTGCTTGGGCCGAATGGCGCAGGTAAATCGACGATCATTAATATTCTCGCCGGGCTAGTAAATAAAAGCTCTGGTTCGGTTAAGATAGCCGGCATCAACATTGATGAAAATCCACAAGCGGCAAAATTCAAAATCGGAATTGTGCCGCAAGAATTAATTATCGATCCGTTTTTTAATGTGCGCGAAACTTTGGAAATTTACGCCGGATATTTTGGGGTAAGAAAATCTGAGCGTCGCACCGAAGAAATAATCGAAGCACTTGGTTTGAAGGATAAAGCAAATTCTGTGCCACGCAGTCTTTCTGGCGGAATGCGTCGGCGTTTATTGGTGGCAAAAGCACTTGTTCACAATCCAGAAATTTTAGTGCTCGATGAGCCAACAGCTGGTGTGGATGTTGAGTTGCGCAATCAACTTTGGGATTACGTAAAAAAATTAAATAAGGCCGGAACAACTGTTTTATTAACTACGCATTACCTCGAAGAAGCAGAAAAATTATGTGATGAAATTGCAGTAATTAATCGCGGAGAAGTGATCGCAAATGATCGCACTGAAAATTTAATGAAGCTGCTTTCGAGCAAAGAATTAATTATTGATGCAGCTGATGCGATTAGGCCAGACATGGCTTCGCTTTTTCCAACTCTTGTCACAAAATTTTTGGCTCACGATAAATTTTCAATTACTTACGATCCAACAAAAATTGAAGTTGCAGAAATTTTGCGAATCATTGCTGGTGAAAAAATTTGCATTAAAGATATCTCAACAAGGCAGCCAGATTTGGAGCAAATCTTCCGACATTTGATTCGCGCTTGATATTTTCTGGATCCCCGCCTTCGCGGGGATGACGCGATTAGTGAGCGCATTACTTTAAACGTCATCCCCGCAAACCTTATTCACGTCATCCTCGCAAACCTTATTCCTGTAAACGTTATTCTCGCAAACCTTATTCCTGTAAACGTCGTCCCCGTAAACGTCATTCTCGTAAACGTTATCCTCGTAAACGTTATCCTCGTAAACGTCATCCCCGCGAAGGCGGGGATCCAGGAAAAGTTAATACGTCAACAAGAAGTTCAAAACTAAGAAAATTTCCTGCTTATTTTTGTATAAAAAATTTCTCACTTATTTCTTACAAAAAGTGAGTTCTACAGAGAGTAAGACAAACCCTTGCCAACCCTTGATTTTACTGGCTTCGCAGCGGGGTTGAATTTTTAATTTACAAATAAAAATTCGTTCATACGTTGCCGCGCTCTTTTTTTAAAAAAAGACTTAGAAAAAACCCTTACGAAATCACGCCAATTCTGGTGTCGTAAGCCTAAGAAATTCTGTTAATTTCTAACCTACAAAAGAGATGG
>CAMBES010000076.1 GCA_945865855.1 Rhizobium sp. Q54
CGCTGCTCGCTTGGTTTCGACTCCGCTCAACCGGCGCGATTAATCCTTATTACTCCGAATCGTCAACGCCGACTGTGTTAAAAAATTTCTGCACGAATTCGTCAAATTTTTTCTGCTCGATCGCTTCACGAATATCGCGCATCAGATCTTGGTAGTAGAAAATATTATGCTCGGTCATCAGCATTGAGCCTAAGATTTCATTGGCTTTGACGAGGTGATGTAAATAAGCGCGAGAGTGATTTTCGCAGGCATAGCATTTGCATTTTTCATCGAGAGGTGCGTTGTCATCGCGATGTTTGGCGTTGCGAATATTGATGGCGCCTTTGCGAGTGAAAGCTTGTCCGGTGCGGCCAGAGCGAGTTGGAATTACACAATCAAACATGTCAACTCCGCGCGCAACTGCGCCAACTATGTCGGATGGTTTTCCTACCCCCATAAGATAGCGCGGCTTTTCTGTGGGAATAAAATCTGCGGCGTAATCGAGTGTTGCGAACATTTCATCTTGTCCTTCGCCTACAGCCAAGCCACCGATTGCATAGCCGTCGAAACCGATTTCGATTAATTTTTTTGCCGATATTTCGCGCAAATCTTTGAAAGTTGAGCCCTGCATTATTCCAAAAATTCCGTAACCTTCGCGCTTCCGAAAGGCGTCTTTCGAGCGTTGAGCCCAGAGATTTGAACGCTCCATTGCGTCTCTCGCTTGTTTGTGAGTTGCCGGAAATTGAACACATTCATCAAAAATCATGGTTATGTCGCTACCAAGTTGGTGCTGAATTTCAATCGAGCGCTCTGGTGTTACAAAAAATTTTGTACCATCGATGTGCGAAGAAAATTCAACGCCGTCGTCAGAAATTTTTCTGATTTTTGAAAGCGACATCACTTGAAATCCGCCAGAATCAGTAAGGATAGGACCTCCCCATCCCATAAATTTATGCAAGCCACCGAGTCTTTCGATCAATTCAGATCCTGGGCGCAACATTAAGTGGTAAACATTGCCCAAAAGAATTTCAGCGCCGGATTTTTTAACGTCGCCTGCTTTCATCGCCTTCACTGTTGCCACAGTTCCAACCGGCATAAAAGCTGGGGTTTGAATTTTTCCATGCGCACAACTAATTTCGCCGCGCCGCGCTTTGCCGTCACTTTTAAGTAACTGAAAATTAAATTTCATGAATCGATTTTTACCTTTTTTAATTTTGATTTTTTTACTTGGGTTGATAGCCGTTTCAACCTACAATCTAAACAAGCAACAAGATGTTAAAACATCTGAAAATAATGAAAAATTTGGCATACATTTCGTCAAATCTGAAATTGCTTTACCAGATTTTTCTTTGCCAAATTTAAATCGCGACGAAGAGGAATTTTCTAAAAAAGATTTTCGTGGAAAAAGATATTCTCTTATAAACTTCTTTGCCTCTTGGTGCACAACTTGTCGCGCTGAACATGAAATTTTACTGCGCTTAAAAAAGTCAGGAATCGTTGATATGTATGGCGTGGCATGGCACGACATTTCCAGCAACACGCAAAATTATTTACAACAACATGGCAATCCATTCAAAAAAGTTGCCAATGACGCAAAGGGCTCTTTGGGCAAGGAATCTTTGATTCAAGCAATTCCCGAAACTTGGATTGTTAATGAAGATGGAATTGTCATTTGGCGCTTTCGTGGAAATTTACAGGATTTTTCGATTGAGGAAATTCAAAGGATAGTTTTAGAATAGATCTACGGTCTACACAAAATTTGTGTTAACCCTATTTCTTGGCCGGGTAGCAAAGTGGTAATGCAAGGGCCTGCAAAGCCTTGATGGCCAGTTCGATTCTGGCCCCGGCCTCCAAGAATATTAAGCTCTGAATGCCTCACACTCTCTTCTCGCAGCATTTCAAAAACACTTCTTCAGACAAAAAAATTTCTGCGCTCTGTAAAAAGTACGCCGATGTTTTGCGCGCTAAAATCAAAGATTCGGAGCTTGCGGCGATCGACATCATTTCTTCGAATCGCGATTTAAAAGAATTAGAAAAATTCGCGAAAAAAATCTCTGTTCACAAAAAAATTCTCGTTCTTGGAGTAGGCGGATCAAGCCTTGGCGGTAAAACTTTAAGCGCGCTAAAATCACAGCAAAAAGTAGAATTTCTTGAATCAATCGACCCAGCAACTCTGCAAGATTGCCTAATAAATCTCGATTTTAAAAACACATTTTTTCTAGTAATCAGCAAGTCTGGCGAAACTATTGAAACCATCTGCCAGACCTTGATAATTCTGGATGAATTGCAGAGCCAAAAAATTAAAAATTTCGCGAAACAATTTTTGTTCGTTACCGAATCAGAAGAAAATTCTCTCGCGAAAATCGCTAAAAAAATCGGCGCAGAAATTACCGCCCATTCCAACAAAATTGGTGGTAGATATTCTTGTTTCTCAATCGTTGGATTATTGCCAGCCATGCTCGTTGGACTTGATGCTAAAAAAATTCGCGGCGGCGCAAAAAAAGTTCTGCAAGAATTTTTAAACGGCGACTCAATCACCAATTCTTGCGCGATTCAACTAACCGCTTTTGAGAAGGGATTCGCCAGCAATGTTGTGATGCCTTATATCGATCGTCTGAAAAACTTCACTGACTGGTATCGACAACTTTGGGCGGAATCTCTCGGCAAAAATAATTTTGGCTCAACTCCAATAAACTCAATGGGGACGGTAGATCAACACAGTCAATTGCAGCTTTATCTCGACGGCCCGAGAGATAAATTTTTTACCTTCATCACCACGCAAAAACAGCAAAAGGACTTTGTGATTAAAGATTTGAGCGGCTGCAAAACATTATTCGGTGGCAAAAAATTAAGTGAAATTGTGGTGATCGAACAAGAAACCACGATCGCAGTTTTAGAGCAAAAAAAATTACCAATTCGAATCTTCGCGATCACCAAACTTGATGAAGAAGTTCTTGGCGGCTTGATGATGCAGATGTTCCTCGAAACAATTTTAATCGCTTATACAAAAGGCATCAATCCATTTGATCAGCCCGCGGTCGAGCTTCGCAAAGATTTAGCTAAAAAATTTCTCAGAAGAAAATGAAAAAAGGTGGATTGTTAATTCTACTCCTCGCTTCAACTTTTGCCCTGGCCTTCGCTTACGTTTTGCAATTCGTATTTGATTATCAGCCTTGTATTTTGTGCCTTTACCAGCGCCTGCCTTTCTTTGCCATCATCGCCTTTTCGGTCGCCGGATTGGCATTATTCAATTCGGATAAATTCGTTAAAGTTGTTGCGCTTTGTTGCGTATTTTTGCTCACAATTAACATCGGAATTTCACTTTACCATGTTGCGGTTGAACAAAAATTTATCGAAGGACCAACAGTGTGCGAATCCTCTTCAAGCTTGAATACAGCAAGCAGCGTTGAAGATCTAAAAACAGAACTTCTCAAGACAAAATCCGTGCGCTGCGATGAGCCACAAATTTCTTTTTTAAAACTTTCTATGGCCGCTTGGAATGCAATCTACTGCCTCTTGTTAATATTTTTTTGCTGGCGCAATCGCAAGCTTTGGACAAAGGGACTTGGAACAATCAACAAGAAGTAGATTAATCGTTGTCGCAAAAAGCGAAAAAAGATCAGAAGAATTAGCAGCGCCGCCGACTGTGAAGGGCAAAAGAATCGCTCGAGTTTTTGTCTTTTCACTCAACCAAAAAATCGCTTTCTTATCTTCGTAATTGGCAAAAATTATCGCCTCAGCCGGATTATTTTTTAGCTCCAAAACAATCTCATTTAGGCTCTGATTATTTTTTATAAAACTTTTTTTGGTTTCAATTTTTGCCGCAATATTCAAGCCTAGCCACCGCGTTAAATCCAGCCAAGAATCATCGCTAATCACTACCCTCATACCTTTGAGCGGCTCGGCCGCCTTCTCCCAAAGTTTAATTGAGTTTTGCCATTTTACAGAAAATTTTTCGTAAGAAGTTTGGTAAAAACTAGAATTAATCGCATCGAGTAACTTAATCCTCCGCGTAAATTCAGTAGCAACCAGCGCGATGTTGTAAGGATTTAGATGGGCTCGCGGTAAAACTTTTTCACTTCTGGCTATGTCGCCAGAAATTAAGAATAATGCCTCTGAATTTGTGCGAGCTGCGACATTATCACTTTCATTAATTGCTCTTGTCAGCCACTTCGCTTCGAGTCCTCCGCCAGAACAAAAAACCATGTCGGCACTGCGGATCGCCTTAAGTAATCCATTGCTAACGCGCACATTCGCCACATTTTCCATAGGCGAAGTACCCGTCACAATCTGAGCCTTATTTCCAACAATCTCGTGCGCCAAACTAGCCCATTCAGGCTCGCAGGCAAAAATTGTTATCTTTGCTTCAGCGGCTTTTACCGAAAAACAAAGCAGAAAAATAAAAATTTTGACTCTCATTTAAAAAAATTTGCTCGTAAAAATCTGCTCAATCAAAGTTACAGCCATATAATTTCGGAATAATTTTAACCTCTAAATTTTATGACCAAAGCCGATGATAAATCAGCAATGATGAAGCAATCAGATTAATTTAAAGTTATAAAAATTCTTCGAGTAGAACCAGGCTAAGCCTTTCAAGGCAAAGCTAGATAATAGATTCCTTAACTCAAACTATTCAAAACATGAGCAAAAAAACAATCATCGGCATCGAACAAATTCTTAAATCTTTACCGCACCGCTACCCATTTTTACTCGTGGATAAAGTTATCGAACTTGAGCTCGGCAAAAAAATTGTCGCGATCAAAAATGTAACCTTCAACGAGCCGCACTTTCTTGGACATTTTCCTGATCATCCAATAATGCCTGGCGTTCTAATCATTGAGGCTATGGCACAAGCAGGAGCCTTAATGGTAACTTCTGCTCCTGGCTTTAAACCAGAAGAAAAACTGGTTTATTTTATGTCGATCGATGGAGCCAAGTTCAGAAAACCAGTAATTCCTGGCGATGTTTTAGAACTGCATGTTGAGGTCGTACAAAGCCGCGGTCCAGTCTGGAAGCTTTCCGCATTGGCTATGGTCGACGGACAAAAAGTTTCTGAAGCGCAACTTTCGGCAATGATTGTCGATAAGGAGAAAAAATAATGACGGCAAAAATTCATCCAACCGCACTAGTCAGCAATAAAGCTCAGCTCGGCGATAATGTTGAAATCGGAGCATTTTCAATCATTGGCGACGAGGTAAAAATTGGCGATGGCACTGTCGTTAAATCGCATGTTGTAATCGAGGGCGACACAACGATCGGCAAAAATAATGTGATTTTTCCTTTCGCGACAATCGGCCTCGCACCACAAGATCTCAAGTTCAGAAGCGAAAAGTCAAAAGTCGTAATCGGCGATAATAATAGCATTCGCGAATATGTGACGATTCATATCGGCACGCGAGATGGCGCAATGCTAACTAAAGTCGGCAGTAATTGCTTGCTAATGGTTGGTGTGCACATTGCTCATGATTGCATAGTCGGAAATCACGTCATTCTCGCTAACAATGCCACGCTAGCGGGGCATGTTGAGCTTGGTGATCACGTCGTAATAGGCGGACTTTCTGCGCTACATCAATTCGTTCGTGTTGGAGCTGGAGCCATGATTGGTGGCATGTCCGGCGTTGAGCATGATGTCATTCCAAATGGTTTAGTAATGGGTGAACGCGCCTCTCTCGCTGGCCTGAATCTCATTGGAATGAAACGTCGCGGCATCTCTCGAGAAGAAATTCATTCACTGCGCAACTTCTTCAAGCAAGCCTTCGCCGAAAGCGAAAAAAGCTTTTCTGTGCGCGTTGAAGAAATTTCTAAAGAGTTCTCAAGCGAAACAGTTCAAGAAGTCGCAAGTTTTGTAAAATCAGAATCATCGCGCTCTTTCTGCCAACCAAAATCAACTCATAACCTTGGAAACTAAAATGCGCGAACTCTGTCTCGACATTGAAACCACCGGCCTCGATCCGCGCAGCGGACATCGCATTGTTGAAATCGCAGCAATCGAATTGGTGAATAAAGTTCGCACTGGAAATTTTTTTCACAGCTACGTCAATCCTAGGCGAGACATGCCTCAAGAGGCTTTCAAAATTCACGGAATCTCCAGTGAATTTTTACGCGACAAACCAATTTTTGATCACATCGCCAACAAGTTTTTAGACTTCGTTAAGGATACAAAAATTGTCATTCACAACGCCGCCTTCGACACTAAATTTATTAATTACGAATTAAAAATTATTGGTCTGCCCGAGCTCAATATGAAAAACGTGATCGACTCACTCACAATCGCGCGCCAAAAATTTCCCGGATCTCCCGCTTCGCTCGATGCTCTCTGTCGCAGGTTTAATGTCGATCTAACCAAAAGAACAAAACACGGTGCGTTGCTGGATACCGAGTTACTTTGCGAAGTTTACATTGAGTTGATGGGCGGCGCACAAACCGGCTTTGGTTTTGGCGCGGCCCGAAAAGAAATGGCAAAAATTATCGCAAATGTCGACGTCTCTGAAAATAAAAATATCCTGCCAAAGCGCGATTTTACTCCATTAGAAGATGATCTAAAGCTCCATCAAGAATTTATAACTAAACACCTCAAAGAAAATATCTGGGGGTATTAAGTTCTGCCAAGTGGTAGTGGGGTCGCTATTAACTCTCGTG
>CAMBES010000077.1 GCA_945865855.1 Rhizobium sp. Q54
CCAATAAAGTTTGAATTCCGCTTTTTGCGCCAAGCTCCAAGAGCGTTTTTGTAGTGGCAGATACCAATCTACAAAAAAACAAACTTCATGAAAAAGCAGCCCGTGATTATATTCAGAGAGATCGGCAGGAGTAGCTAATTTATGCAAATTGAGCAAAACATCGCAGGCTTTTTCGTAGAGATTAAGCTCTTTTGTAACATCTTTTGCAAGAACTCTGCCATAAGTGTCGTCGCCAAAATCTTCAAGCAATAAAAATCCTGCACTTACATCGGCGGCAATAATTTTTGGTGCAAAAAAATTGTGAGCGACAAGAAATTCATCAATCTTCATGAAGGGCTTAACATCTTCATGCGTTGGTGGCGCAAACATTAGGATGTAAGTTTTTTCACCAGAAAAAATTCGGTAGTAAGAACGAAATGAAGCATCGCCAGCAACTTTTTTAATGCTGCATTGAGCAATTTTATTTGCCGCAAGAAAGTCGCGCGCTTTTTGTTCGTTGAGAGAAAGTGTCATTTGTAAAAAATCGTTAATTCAGTTCGATAACTTTCTATTTATTATCCACGCGAACGTGGGAGCTATTGCAGAAACCTTAGAAGTCCAGCTGTGAATACCACTCGGCCGGCACCAAGCCTGGGATGCGGTCTTTTAGAATCTCACCAAAAATTTTGTGCGACTTGATCATGCTATACCAATCTTTGGCTGGTAAGTAGTGGTGCCAGTTAATGTCGCCAAAATAATCGAGCACAGAAATATGACAAGCGGCTGAAAAATCAGCAACGCTAATTTGATCTCCAGCCAGGTATCTCTTGCTTTCAAGCAGATATTCAATGTAGCTCAAATGAATGTTTAAATTGCCTCTAGCAACACGAAGAATCTCAGAATTAGGTGAACTTCCACCGGGTAAATAGCGATTAAAATAACGCTCATTCAAAACATGTTTGCTGACTTCTTGGTAAAATTTCTCATCAAACCAATATTGTAAACGACGAGCTTCTGCTCGCTCTGAAGGTGATTCACCGAGAAATGATTTGCTGCTTTTGGCATGTTTCTCTTCGATATATTCAATAATCACCGAGCTGTTCACAATCACTGCCGCATTGCCGTTGTCGAAAAGCACCGGCACTGTGCAAGCAGGATTCATCGCGATGAATTCTTTTCTTCTTTCCCAAAAATTTTCTTGGATTAATTCGCAACCGATGTCCTTTGCAGCAAGGTGCACTCTGACTTTGCGAGAGAATGGGCAGATTGGATGATGGTAGAGACGATACATGATTTAGATTTTTTAGATTTTAAATTTATTCAGCTACTTTGAATTCTACGAAAATCTAAAATCAAAAATCTAAAATGAATAAAAAAATTGCCCTAATCGACGGCTACGGCTTTGTCTTTCGTGCCTACCACGCCTTACCTCCGCTGACACGACCAGATGGAGCGCCGGTTGGAGCGGTTTACGGCTTCACCAACATGTTGATTAAATTAATTGCCGGGCTTGATGTTTCGCATATTGCCGTTGTGTTTGATGCTGGCGCTAAAACTTTTCGCAATGAAATTTTTTCTGACTACAAAGCTAATCGACCGCCCTGCCCAGAAGATTTAAAACCACAATTTGCAATAGTACGTCAAGCGGCGGAGGCATTGGGTTTGCCCATCCTAGAAAAAATTGGATTTGAAGCTGACGACATCATCGCCACCATCACCAAACAATCGGTAGAAAAAAATTATGAAGTGCTCATCGTCTCTTCCGACAAAGACCTAATGCAGCTAGTTAATCAGCACGTTTTTATGTATGACGCGATGAAAAATAAATTCATCGGACGCGACGAAGTGCGCGAAAAATTTGCAGTCGAACCGGAGCGAGTTGTTGATGTTCTAGCCTTGATGGGCGACGCATCAGACAATGTCGCTGGCGTTAGAGGCATAGGCCCTAAGACCGCAGCAGAATTAATTTTACAATTCGGAAATCTTGAAAATCTTCTCGCGCGTTTGAGTGAAATTAAGCAGGTAAAACGTCGTCAACTTTTGCTTGATGGAACTCAAAACGCTTTACTCGCAAAGCGTCTAGTTTCGCTCTGTTGCGATGTGCCGCTTAGCATTGAAATTGAAGAATTACGCATTCAAGGATTCGATCCGCACCGACTAATTTCTTTTCTCAAAGAACAGGGTTTTCACTCGCTAATCACCCGAGTCAAAAAAGAATTCTCGATTGCAGATGAAGCAAAACAAACACAAAAAGTGCAGAACGAAATTTCATTTTCCAAAGTAAAAAAAATTGAAATCACTTCCGCACAAATGATTGATGAGGTCAGAGAAGAGGGGCTGCAAAATGGCTTAGTAACAATCGATTATGAACAAGATTTTCTTACGATTTCTACTTATAAAACCGGCTTCATGCCGAAAGAAATTTTTTATTTTTTAGCAAAATCAGAAACTAGCGATCTCTTTGGAAGCCTCGAAAACAAAGGACTAAAGCTGGATTTGCTTAAGAAAATTTTGCAAGATGACTCAATCAAAAAAATATTTTTCGACGCTAAAAAATTCTTTAGAAATTCGAATTTATCCGTCATTGGTTTCGAAGATGTTTCGGTGATGAATCATCTGCTCAACTCTTCGGTCAAAAATGATTTTCGTGAATTAGTTGATCTAAATCTTTCCAAAAATTTTGAGGAAAAAGAGTTATCTGGCACTGATCTAGCATGCTTCCGCAACTTTGCTCTTTCTCAACTTTACACGATTCTCGTACCAAGAATTTCTGAGCTAAAATTGAATGCACCCTACTCTTCTTACGAACTTCCACTCTTGCCAGTGCTGGCACAAATCGAAAATGAGGGAATTAAAATCGACACAAAAAAACTCCACGAACTATCAAAAGAATTCGGTAAAAAAATTGAAGAGCTAACGAAAGAAATCTACACCCTAGGCGATTGCGAATTCAACATCGCTTCACCAAAGCAACTCGGCGAAATTTTATTTGAAAAGCTTGGACTTCAATCGAAGAAAAAATCGAAGAAAACTGGCGTGCTTTCGACCAACGCTGAAGTGTTAGAAGAGCTAGAGGAGCAAGGATTTGTGATCGCAACAAAAATTCTTGAATTCCGTAAACTTTCGAAATTAAAAAATACTTATACCGACGCTTTGCCGAAAGAAATTAACCCAAAAACTGGCAGAGTTCACACAACTCTTTCTTCAATTTCTACCGTCACCGGAAGGCTCAGTTCTAGCAATCCAAACTTGCAAAATATTCCAATTCGCACCATTGAAGGCAGAAAAATTCGCGAGGCTTTTATAGCTAAACCCGGACATCTTTTAATCTCTGCAGATTATTCGCAAATCGAGTTACGCGTGATTGCTCACGTCGCTAAAATTAAGGCGCTGATTGAGGCCTTCAAAGAAAATAAAGACATTCATCGCATCACTGCAGCGCAAGTTTTTGGTCTTCACGAAAATGAGGTGAGTGAAAAAATGCGCTCAAAAGCAAAGGCGATTAATTTTGGAATTATCTACGGAATCAGCGCCTTTGGCCTTGCCAAGCAACTCAATATTTCGCGTGGTGAAGCGGCCGATTACATTCATTCTTACTTTGCTACTTACCCGGGCATTGAGGATTACATGAAAAATCACATTAATTTTGCCAAGCAGAATGGATATGTAACTACGATTTCTGGACGAAAATGCTTCATTCATGAAATCAACAGCAAGAACCCGATACAACGAAAAGAGGCTGAGCGATTAACGATTAACGCCCCAATACAAGGCAGTGCCGCCGACATAATTAAGAAGGCGATGATTCAAGTGAACAAGGCTCTGAGTAAAAAACATTTGAGCGCGAAAATAGTGCTGCAAATCCATGACGAACTTTTGATTGAGGCGCCTGAAGCAGAAGTGGAAGTGGTTTCGCAACTATTGAAATCAGAAATGGAAACTGCCGCAAAGCTAGATGTTCCACTGGTTGTTGATGTTAAGGTTGGGGCTAGGTGGATGTAAGTTTGATCGCCATCTTAAGATGAATAAAAAGTTTATTTTAGCTAAAGCTGGCAGCGCCTCTAAGCCGCTAAAATTAAAACTCAGATTTACATTCAATCTCAACTTTCTTACCAAAAAAATTCTGGATTACGATCTTGCGCGCATGCAGACACATGTAGCTATGAAGGTCTTTTTTTAACGTTTCTTTTCCACCATATTTTACGTCATTTACAATCGGATGTCCGATCTCTTTGCAGTGAACACGAAGCTGGTGAGTTCTGCCAGTTAGCGGCTTAAGCTCAAGCAGAGCATAATTTGTAAAAGTTTTTAGCAGTCTAAATTTCGTAACCGCTTCTTTTCCCTCTTCAAAATCCGGCAAAACTTTTTCATTTTTTCCTAAAAGTTTTTTGCGTAGTGGAATTGAAATCACGCCGAGAGTTTTTGTTGGAACGCCACAAACCAAGGCCAAGTAAGTCTTCTCGATGGTTTTATCTTTAAATCCTGCGTTGAGTAAATCTGCGGCTTCGTTATTTTTAGCAAGTAACAAAATCCCACTCGTGTCTTTGTCGAGGCGATGAACTAGCTGCCATTTTTTCTCACGTACAAAATCATCAACAGAAATTTCAATCCCACTACCACCTTGCGTGGCAAGACCTGATGGCTTATTGATGGCAACAAGATTTTCATCTTCATAAATTATCCAGGACAAAAATTTCTTCATTTTTTCGGAAGAAACCTGTGGTTTTTGTCTTTGCTTGTCATGACGTTTTTGCAAATCAGAAAAAACATCAATCTGATCTTCGGCCTGTACTGCATAAGATGCATCAACCCTCGCCCCATTAACTTTAACTTTTTTTTCACGAATTAATTTTTGCGCTAGGCCAAAAGAAATGTCGAATTTTTTGCAAAGGAACTTGTCGAGACGAGACATTGAGAAATATTTAAGATTTTCTGGATCTCCGCGGAAGCTATGGTCCAGGAAAATTACGCAATCATCTTCGTTAAATAAAAACCGAAGAACAAAGCCAGGATTGAAAGCGTTACTGTAGCAAGCGCATAGAGAAATGCTTGTGAATAATTACCAGCAGAAAAGAGGCGAAAAAAATCGAGCGAGAAAGCGGAAAAAGTTGTGAAGCCACCGAGAAATCCAGCAAAGATAAAATTTTTTAAGCGCGGATCGATTGTGTCAAAATACTTAATCACGAAGTAGTAAGCAGCGCCAGCAAGCATTGAGCCAATTACGTTTACTAAAAATGTTCCGAGTGGAAATTTTCCGGCTACGACGGAGATTTGAATGAGATGACGTAGCACCGATCCACATGCGCCGCCGATTGCGATTAAAAGGAAGTTCATGAGGTTTGTGTTTTTTTTACATTTTTAGGATCTTTGCCTAAGCGAAGATGAGGGATAAATCACTTATTCTGTTAGTTATCCTTACGCAGACGTGAATTCAGGAAAGTTAATTAAACCACGATGTTCACTAATTTGTCTGTAACAGAAATAACTTTGCGAACCTCTTTTCCTTCAATGAATCTTTTCACATTTTCATTTTCGAAAGCGGCTTTTTCGAGATCTTCTTTTGAAGAGCCTTTCAGCATTTGAATTACATCGCGGAGTTTTCCACTTACTTGCACAGCGATTCCAACTTCATCTTCGATGATTAAATTTGAATCGAATTCAGGGAATTTTTCTTCAGTAACTAAAGTTTTGTAACCAAGTTCAGCCCACAATTCTTCAGCCAAATGTGGCATTATTGGGGCGATTAAAATCACTAAATTTTTAAGCGCGAATTCAGGAATAAATTCAGATTTTTCCAAGGCATTTGAGAATTCACGAATCTTGGCGATGGCTCGGTTGAAACCCATTTTTTCATACTCGTCTTTTACAGCGGCGATTGTTTTGTGAGTGAGTCTAATGATCGCATCATCCTTTGATTCAGAAGCGTTCGAAGATTTATTCATTTTAAAATCTTCAGATCCTTGACGCTGAGTGCCAAGGACAAAGTTTCTGTTGGAAGCAACTAATCTCCAAAGACGATTGGCATATTTCCAGCAGCCATCAATGCCACTTTCAGACCATTCTAAATCGCGTGAAGGCGGAGTGTCGGAAAGCATAAAAAGCCTTGCGGTATCTGCGCCGTAAGCCTCAACAATTGAAGCTGGCTCAACGGTATTCTTCTTCGACTTACTCATTTTTTCAGAGCGACCAAAGATTACTTCTTCGGGTTTGCGAGCAAGGGCATCGGCTGGGAAAAGCCATTTTCCCGTTTCTTTGTCTTTGAAAGTTGCATGACAAACCATGCCCTGAGTAAGCAAGTTTTTGAAGGGCTCAGAAATGTCAAGATAGCCACATTTTTTTAGCGCTTTGGTAAAAAATCTGGCATAGAGCAAGTGCAAAACTGCATGTTCGACGCCGCCGATATATTGATCTACAGGCATGAATTTATTTGCTGAGTCGCGATCAAAGGCTTTATCTTCGGGCTGCGAAATGAAGCGTAAATAATACCAAGAACTCTCAAAGAAAGTGTCGAAAGTATCAGTCTC
>CAMBES010000078.1 GCA_945865855.1 Rhizobium sp. Q54
GGCCAGCGCTAAAGCTGGCGCCGCTTCAAGCCGTATTAATTCTAGCGACAGCAACAGCAAAGATGCATTCAAAGAACTCGATCAGTAGATTAATTTTAGCGACAATTTTTTTTGTTGCCTCCTGCTCCTCCTCTTCTCAAAAAGCTGTAGAGCCCTCTTGGTACCTCTCTCCCAAACAAAATAATTCTGAAAATTTCTACGGCATTTCCGCCGGAGCAAATTTAGAAGAGGGTACGAAAGCGGCTCTAGCAGATGCCGCAGCACGCTTGATGGTTAGCATTTCTTCGGAATCAACTTCGCTAATCGAAGAAGATTCTCGCGGCACAAATGAAGAAATGCGTCAACAAGTTAAACAAAATATCGAGAGGATCGACTTCACTAACTTCCGCATTTCGCGCAGTGAAAAAGTAGGCCCAGAACTTTTTATTGAAGTTGAAATAAAGCGCGATCCGTTCATTCGCGATCAAAAAGAAAAAACTGAATTTTCTGAAAAACAAGTCTCTGACTTAGAGAAAAATTTAACTGGAGCAAACCCAATTCAAAAACGCGTTTCCTTGTTAAAAATTCTCGATCTTGAAAAACAAATTGAGCTCTCAAGTCGTATTCTTGCTGGCGCTGGAGAGCCTGTTAACTTAAAAGAAAAATTAAGCCGCATCGCTTTTTTCCAAAATCAACTCAATCAACTCAACGACAAAATCGAATTTTATTTCGCGATCAACTCCTCAAAAGAAATTGCTCAGACTATTCGTACCGCTCTAAATAAAGAGAAAATAAAAATCTCTAATTCTCATGGTGGGGCCAATCAAATCACGATCGAGATTAAATCTTCTGCAAAAAGCGGCAAGATTTACGGCTCACACATGACGAAATTACAAATCGACTTTGAAAATACTTCCGGCGGAAAAATTGTCGCAAGCAATATAATTGAAGTAACTGGTAGCTCATCAATCAGCGAAAAAGAATCCTACGCAGCAGCGATAAAATCTCTCGATGAAGAAATTTCTAACAAAGGAATTTTGAAGGTGATCGGAATTATTAATTAACAATTGCATGAAATTAAAATATATCGCCCTCCTACTTATTCTAAACTCTTGCTCAACCACCATCAAAAATTTTAACGACTATCAAAAACAATTTTTGAGCAAAAGCAATTTCATGCCAAGCAAAGAAAATCTCGAAGGCAAAGCGCCAAAAATCGTAGTTTTTGCTCTTGACCAAAATGAAAATGAAATCGCTAAACAAACTGGGCTTGGCGATTCACTCGCCAATAATGTTGAAAATATTTTAAGCAAAAATCGTCTTGGCGAAATTGTTGATCGCAAAGCTGCAGAAAAATTGCAGAAAGAAATAGCGCTCGCCGAAATGAAAAAAACAGGATCATACAAGGGCCCTATCGTAGCTGATTACGCCATTTCTGGCGCCATTTCAAATGCAGGATTCACCAGTAAATATTCCAGTGGCTCAACCTTCTACAATCCGCAAAGCGGCCAAATGGTTTCGATTCCACCTAAATATACCTACTCTGCTGACGTCGCTGGAAATATTAAAATCTACGAACTTCCTGCTCTTTTTGTTGTCGAATCAATCGAGTTCTCTGCAAAAAAATCTCGCTCGGAAGCCACTCAACAAGATGGTGGCGTATCACTAGGTGGATTGCAAATTGGTGGTAAAAAAGTTGAAGGCGCAAAACGCGATGACAGCTTGGTACGCAAGGCTGCAGAAGATGCCATGAACGACATCGAAGTAGACATAAAAAACTTCTTCGCCAAAAAAGGCTACATCTTGGAAAAGCGTGTTTTAGACAATAAGTCGATCTTCAAAATTTCTCTCGGCTCTGCTGACGGCATTAAGCAAAATGATAAGTTTGAAGTGATCGGCCAATATGAATCTGAAAATGCTATTACTAACGAAGTAGAGATTGAGCGCCGCATTATCGCGACTGGCTCTGTTTCTGATTTGATCGATCCAAAAACTTCTTGGGTAGTTATTGATGACGCTAAAAAAGCTGAAATACTACGCCTTGGTGATGCAGTAAAAATGAAATACAAAAAAAGCCAATTTGCCGGAGCGGCAAAATTCGCAAAATCAATGCTAGAGCAGTAAAGCTAGCCTCCGCCGATAAAGTGAACGATCTCAATTCGACTTCCTTCATCAATTACAGTCGCTGAAAACAGATCTGGATTTACAATTTCCAGATCTTTCTCCACCGCAATTTTTTTTACATCGAGCTCAAATTTCTCGACCAATTCCGCGATGGTCATTTTGGTTTCGAAAATTTTTTCTTCGCCGTTTAAAAAAATTTTCACTACTCGCGAAAGTTAATAAATTGCAGCGGAATATCAAAATTAGCGGCGCGCAACAAAGTCATCGCCTCTTGCAAATCATCGCGTTTTTTACCGTCAACGCGCACTTCATCGGCCTTAATCGAAGCCTGAACTTTCATCTTCGTATCCTTCACGTGCTTAACAATTTTTTTGGCAATTTCTTGTTCGATACCATTGCGCAACTTCACTTCCTGACGCATCATATTTCCACCGGCTTTTTCTTCTTTCTGAAAATCAAAAGCTCGCGCATCCACGCCACGCTTGGTTGCAAAAACTTTCATCGAATCGCGAATTGATTCGAGACGATATTCGCTATCCGCAGTAATAAGAATCAGATTATCTTTTTCTTTAAGCTCCAAAGTAAAAACTGCACCTTTGAAATCGTAACGATTTCCAATTTCGCGCATCACGGAATTCATCGCGTTGTCGATTTCTTGCATGTTGATTTTAGAGACGATGTCAAAGCTAGGCATGTTATTTAGGATCTTGATTAAAGAAGGAATTCACCGATCAAAATATTAGACACTATTAACTAATTGCAAACCGCTTCAAACCATGGCTGCAAACACAAGGTCAAAATATTTGACTTTTGCCTACTCGTTAATAGGTTGCGCCGCCTTGTTTAATGGGTCTGTAGCTCAGTTGGTTAGAGTGCGCGCCTGATAAGTGCGAGGTCGGAGGTTCAAGTCCTCCCAGACCCACCATTAGACTTAAAAATTTCTATGAAATTTTTAGCAAGGTTGAATTGCTAAGCGCTGAGTAAATCCGAGTGTCCGCAGCAGTTAAATTTTTTTCAGGATCTCTCCAAAAAGTTGTGCCGGAAGAGATCCTCCGGTGATTTTAGATGTTGCTGAATTGTCATCATTTCCAATCCAAACTCCAATTACATATTCATCATCAAAACCAACAAACCAGGCATCGCGGAAGTTTTGACTTGTTCCGGTTTTTCCCAAAACATTCTCCTCCACATTGGCATTTTTTCCCGTTCCGCTTCTTACAACTTCGCGCAAAAGTTTTTTGATTTCTTTGATCGAATTTTCTGAAGCAACCGCTCCAAGACCAGAAGATTCATGCCTGTAGAGCTCTTGTTTTTCCCCATTTCTGACTTCTGAAATCGCGTGAGGAATTACCGCATCGCCATTTGAAGCAATGGTGGCATAGGCTCCGGTGAGTTCTAATAAACTTACTTCGGTAGTGCCCAAAGAAATCGTCGGATCATTTTTATCCATTTTTGAACTAATGCCGCACTTACGAGCTATTGAAATAATCGAGCCTCCTCCAACATCGCGCGCGAGCTGAACAGCAACCGAATTCAATGATTCAGAGAATGCGCGCTGCAAAGTCACCTCACCTAGAAACTTACTATTATAGTTATCTGGCAACCAAGTTCCAACGTTGATTTTCTTATCTTCAAACACGTCATCGGATTTCCAGCCTTTCTCAAAGGCGGCCAGATAAACAAAAGTTTTAAAGGCCGATCCCGCCTGTCTTTTTGCATAAACAGCGCGATTGAATTGGCTTTGTTGATGATCCTTCCCGCCAGACATGGCAAGCACTGCGCCACTTTTACTCATTACAACAACAGCAACTTCTGATGTGCCAAGCTTCTCAGAATTCTTCCCGACAAAATCGTTCAGAACCTCTTCCATGTTGGCCTGTAGCGCCTCATCCAAAGTTGTGGTGATGGAAACTATTTTTTCTTTCCTTTCTTTCTTTCCTAGAAAATCTGGTAACTGTTCGTAAACGAAGTCAGTAAAATAAAGCCTCTGCGCGTGATCAGTAATGTAATGAGGATCTTGCTGAAGTTCCGACAGATTTTTTTCATCCAGGAATCCCGCATCAATCATAGCGCGTAAAACCACGCTAGTTCTGTTCTCGGCAAGTTCGCGATTATTTTTTGGTGAAAGTTTTGACGGCGCTTTTAATAGGCCGGCAAGCAGTGCCGACTCACTTAAATTCAGCTGCGAGATGTCTTTACCGAAATAACTTTTTGCCGCATTGCCAACCCCGTAGTTGCCAGCACCGAAGTAAGCGCGATTGAGGTAAAAAGTTAAAATCTGTTCCTTGGTAAAACGCCGCTCAAGCTGCAAAGCAAGAAGCATTTCCTGAATTTTTCTTTTTAGAGTTCGATCTGAACTGAGGAATAAAATTTTTGCTAATTGCTGCGTGACCGTACTGCCACCCTGCACCACTCGACCTGCTTTTTTATTGGCAACGTAAGCTCTAGCCACCCCAAAAATATCAACACCGTGATGCGAAAAAAAACGCCTATCTTCAGTCGCCACAACCGCATTAATAAGATGCTGAGGTAGTTCGTAATAGCTCACTTCACTTGCATAAATTTCGCTGCGATTAGTGATGCGATTGCCATTTGCGTAATTGATTTGCACAATCTGCTTACCACTTTCTTTCTCCAAATCATCCAAACTTGGCAGGCCTTGGAAATAGTAAAATAGAGCTGCGGCAGCAAAAATTGCGAGCCAGATCGAAAGCAAAAATGTGAGCTTCAGCAACAGTTTCATCAAATGAAAAAATACGTTTTCAAAAATCAAAATCTCGTCCCGGAAGAAAAAGCTACGATTTCAATTCATGAGCGCGGCTTTCTTTTTGGCGACGGAATTTTTGAAACTTGCAAGATTATTAACGGCAAGATTTTCGATTTCCATCTTCACGAAGCAAGGATTCATAGGGCATTGAAGCTTCTTAAATTTTCTGCAGAAATTTCTGATCTCGAAAAAAAATCTTACCAACTAATCAAAAAAAATTCGGCAGAGAATGGAATTTTACGCATCTCAATTAGTCGGGGGATTGGTAGCGCTGGATATTTACCAACTTACGAAAGTGCATCACTCGTAATCATCGAAACTTTTCCCGTGCGCGAATTACCAAAAAAAATTCGCTTAGGAGTCGCCAAAAATTCTACGCCAGGAATCTCCTTCAAGCCAATGTCGGCTATGTCTTACGTCTTAGCAAAAATTGAGGCTAAGGAACAAAAATCTTTTGACGCTGCAATGCTTTCTGACAGAAATTTTATCGCCGAAACTTCGTCAGCGAATATTTTTTGGGTGAAGGATAGTCAGATTTATACACCTCACGAAAGCTGTGGAATTGTACTTGGATGCGTCCGCGAAAGATTGCTGAAAATGCCCGAGCTAAAGATCAAAAAAGTAAAAGCAAAAATTTCTGCACTGAAAAATGCCGACGAAATTTTTCTTACAAATTCGTCTTATTTAGTGATTTTGGTTGATGAATTTTTGGGAAGAAAATTGAGCAAGAATCTCAGCAAAAAAATAAAATATTTTTTAAAGCCTAGAGCTGCAGTAGCCTAATTAGAATTTTTCTTCATTAGGGCAACATTAGCTCGATGCCATTGTTTGATGGGCATCGCTGGAATTCCTGCCATGATTTGTTTTGCTGGAACATCGCGCATTACGCCGGTCATTCCGGCGATTCTTGCGCCGTCATTAATCACAATGTGACCAGAAATATTTGAACCACCACCTATTTGCACAAAATTTCCAATGCGCGTTGAGCCCGCTATTGCAGAGCATCCAGCGATTACTGTACCTTTACCAATTATCACATTGTGACCGATTTGCACAAGGTTGTCTATCTTGGTTCCATCGCCAATCACTGTATTTTCAATCGCGCCACGATCCACGCAGCTATTGGCTCCGATCTCAACTCCACTTCCGATTTCAACGATTCCAAGCTGAACAATTTTATGATTAATTCCAGCATCGTGCGCAAAGCCAAAACCATCTTGGCCGATTCTTGCACCACTAAAAATTACTGAATTATTTCCAATAATCGCGAAGCAGATTGTTACGTTAGAATTGATTATGCAGTTGTCGCCAATGATACATCCATCCAGAATTGATGAGCTCGCACCGATGAAGCAGTTTTTACCAATTTCAACATTTTTTCCGATGTAAGCATTGGGAGCAACAATGGTTCCTTCGCCAATTTTTGCTGTCGGATGAATTAATTTTTCGCCAAAAAATTCCACTCTACTCGCTTCGTAAAAAGCCGCAGAAATTTTAGCGTAAGCGAAGTAAGGATTTTTATGAACTAGCAGCAGCATGCCTTGCGGCGCTTTACTTATTTGCTTTTCGTCGAGTAGGCAAAATCCCGCTTTCGAGTTCAAAAATTTGTCC
>CAMBES010000079.1 GCA_945865855.1 Rhizobium sp. Q54
AATTAAAAAATTTGAAACCGGATCAGTCAAACACACCGCCTTATTTGGCACTGAAATTACCACTCAGCACTCTACCAAAGTTAGAAATAACGGAATTTTTGACAGCACAGGAACGACCAGCTCGAGTGTTTCACTCAGCAATCCAATCAGCTACGAATCTATTACTTACAACACTATTGCCACTAGCAACAAATCCGACGTCCGTGTTTTTGCGGGCTATTTGCAAGATCAGGCCGAGATCAACGACTACGTGCAATTAACCGCAGGATTACGCCTGGATCGTTTTGAAGTTAAGCTTAAAGACAAAGTAAATAATCAAAATTTTGAGCGTGTTGACACCATGATTTCACCGCGCGCAGGCTTGGTGGTAAAGCCGCAAAAATCAGTTTCGCTTTACGCAAGTTACGGCGTCACTTATTTGCCAAGCTCTGGCGATCAATTTGATAGTTTGAGTGTTACAACCAATTCTTTGCAGCCAGAAAAAATCGACAATTATGAAGTTGGCGCCAAATGGGATGTCAATCCAAGGCTTAATTTATCTACCGCTCTCTACCAACTTGATCGCAGCAACACCCCAGCTTCTGATCCAAGTGGTTCGGGATATTTGGTGCTTACCGGCCAATCGCGCACCAGGGGCATTGAGTTTGCCGTAACCGGAAAAATAACTGAGAAATGGCAAACGATTGCTAGCTACGCTTTCCAAGAGGCCGTAGTTACCAATGCCACAAAAAATTATGTAGCGGGTAGTAAAGTTGCTCTCGTGCCGCACAACACTTTCGCGCTTTGGAATAAATACGACTTCACCTCGGCCTGGTCTAGTGGCCTTGGGATTATTAGCCAATCCGACCAATTCGCCGATGCCAATAACTCAGTAAGGCTAAAAGGATTTACCAGATTTGACGGCGCAGTTTACTACAAAATCAGCCCTTCGCGCCGCTTGCAAATAAATGTCGAAAATATTTTTGATCTTGGCTACGCGCAAACTGCGCACAGTTCTACCAACATTCTCCCTGGTTCGCCAAGAGCATTCAAAGCTGCTTTGATTACGGATTTTTAATCTGGACGTTGAACATCGGTTTTATTACTTAACCAAATAATTTTTGAAAAAATTCTTTAAAAAGCTCCATCTTTATTTTGCTTTAGCGCTTTGCATTCCCTTAATTCTACAGGGTTTAAGTGGTGCGGCTTTAGTTTTTCAGCGCGAAATTTATGACGCGATTTTGCGTAAAAATTATAATTTTTCTGAAGGGCAAAAAGCCGAAGAGATTTTATTAATTGAGGCGGGAAAAAAAATCGCGCCGCCGGAATTTGTTTTTCAGTCGGTAAAAATTTCCGCTGCCGCAAATTTGCGTTTTAGTAAAAATGGCGAGAAGAAAGAATGGATTGAAGTCTTGCTAGACCCAGTCTCGCTCGATGTTTTAGAAATCAGAAATCCAGACAAAAACTTTTTTAAAATCGTAAAAAAATTTCACGAAAATTTGTTACTGCCCAAAGAAATCGGCAAAAATATCGTCGGAATTTTTGGCGTTGTAATGCTCTTCATGTGCGTGAGTGGATTGGTAATTTGGTGGCCTAAGCAAAAATTCTCACGTCAGGCCTTCACTTTTAAATTTGCTGCGAAGGGCAGACAATTTCATCGCGGCTTACACGGAGCAGTGGGTTTTTGGTTTTTGATCCCGCTTACTCTCACAAGCATTACAGGCATTTACTTAATTTATTTCAAAGAGCCCAGCTCAAATAAAATTTGGCACGCAATTCACGAAGGCACTGTGCTTGGACTATCTTCCAAGATCGAAGTTTTTCTCGTCGGATTCTTGCCGCTGCTTCTTTCAATTACTGGAATCTGGTTGTGGCTGATTAAAAAAAGAGACAAAAAAATTTCTAACATTCGAGCAAAATAATTTCGCTATTCGAGCGAAGTCGAGACCAAGTTTTTCAATTTTTTTGCCCAAAATTTAAGCCCCTCTTAAGCGTTGGCTCTGTTGAATGCGCAGGTGCTTTCCTAAGATTTTGGCCTCGAGGCCAAAATTCAGTTTTTTAAAGGCTTTTCCAGCGCGCATTTTCTTTGTCAGAATTTTTTCGGGAATTATTTTTCGCTTAATTCTACAAAAATTCTCCCCGTCACACCAGTCAGGGTTTAGATCAACATTAAAAACATGAAAAAATTATTATTTGGATTTTGCGCGCTGATTTTTTTCGCTCAAAATTCTTCTGCCGCAGAAAATAATTTGCAGATGTTTAATACCCTCTCAGAGACCGATGGAAGTGCGTTTGGCAATAAAGTCGAGAAGCAAGTTTTGAATAGTTTTATCGAAAAACCTTTGTCGAATAAATGTCGGTTGGGGCGATTGCTCAACTTAGCCGCATTGATTCAAAAAGCATAAATTACCGCGATGCTTACGCAATTAACTCACTCGAATTTTTCAATCGTTACAAATTTTTTAGTCACGAAAAGCTGGGCGTAATAATGCACAACGCCTTCAAACTTCCGGGCATTTATAACGAAAATAAATATCTTGGATTAATGCAGCAGCAGCCCGATTACGAGCTGCGATTTTTGTTCGCTTACAATATGTTGGATCGCTTGGTGAATGTGATTACGCGCAACGAAACTCCATATTTCGCACGCGCCGAATTTGCTTACCGAAGAAGATTCAGCAATCCATTTGACGAAGCGCGATTCACCTTCTTAAGCGGCTTTAAAATCAATCAGGATTTCTCATTTTTATTTCAAGATAACATCGCCTGGAATCTTGTGCGCGTTGCTGACAAGAGTAATAACAGCAATACAAATTTCGGCACATTTGATGCGGCAAAAAATGCCAACAACATGGCCACATTTTCTTTGATGTATCATCTCAGCAAAGACACTGCACTGCAATTTGGTTACGTTAAAAGATTAAGTGGCAACGCTCCTTTTTACGAAAGCCGCGGCGTTTTGGTTGGGTTGTGGAATAGTTTCTGAAGTCTAGATTCTTGGCATTAATCAATGTCTAAGAGATGCAGAAAATAACTGAAATACTAGCGCAAAAAATTTCCGAAAATCGTGAAAAAATTTCTGATTTTTTTGCAAAAAAATTTACTGCTACTCCACCACTTTTTTATAACTCGGTTGATCTGCGTCACAATGGAGCAAAGATTGCCCCAGTTGACACCAATTGCTTCCCCGCCGGCTTCAACAACCTTTCCAAAGATTCAAAAACAGAGGCAAAAAAAATTGCTGACGAGTTTTTGACGAAAAATTTTCCGACTGCAAAAAAGATTTTAATTGTTCCAGAAAGTCACACTCGCAATTTGCGTTACTGGCAAAATATTAAAAATCTGCAGGAGATTTTGTCGGAAAAGCGCGAAGTAAAAATTGGTACGCTGATCCCGGAAGTGATCGACGAAATTTCTTTTGAACTAGAGGGCGGCGGTGAAGTTGCTGTTTATCCGGCGCAAAAAAGCATCGGCGAAGCTGATCTGATTGTGCTTAATAATGATTTAACAAGTGGCGTTCCAGAAATTTTAGCAAAGGCCACAGCGCCACTAATTCCAGCGCTTGCGATGGGATGGCATTCTCGCACAAAATCAAATCACTTTACGATTTACAATCAGCTTGCGGAAGAATTGGCGGGAATTCTAGAGATCGATCCTTGGCTGATTTCTTCAATGCATCGCTCTTGTGATGGCGTGAATTTTAAAGAGAAAAAAAGGATCGAGAAGTTGGCGGAGTATGTTGATGAATTGATCGAAAATTTACGTAAAAAATATGCTGAATACGGAATAGAAGGAGATCCTTACTGCTACATTAAAGCCGACAACGGAACTTACGGAATTGCGGTTTGGCCAGTTTTCTCCGGACAAGAAGTTTTGGAAATAAATAAGAAAGAGCGTAACAAAATGAGCATGCTGAAGGGTTCGGTGCGAACGCAAAAAGTAATGATTCAAGAAGGCATTAAAACTAATGACAGAATTGACGGCAAGATCGCTGAGCCAATGATTTATTTGATCGGCGGCGAGGTTGTGGGAAATCTTTTTCGTGCCAATGAAATGCGCGACGAAAAAATTAGTTTAAATGCCACTGGCGCTAATTTTTTTGATTTAAGAAATTTGGAAGAAAATCAACTCACGCTCGGCTTAGAAAAAAATAAAATTCCCGAAGTTTATTCACTAATCGCAAGACTCGCCGCCCTTGCTTCTTCAATTGAAAATTCAAAATGAACAAAATTTCTCGCCCATTAATTGGCATTGTGCCTGACTATAAAGAGGGCTGTCCGAACGGATATTCAATAAGAAATTATTACGCCCTATGCACTAATTACGTTGAGATGATTAATCAGGCTGGAGGCTCGGCAATAATACTCACCTACGATTATAATTTGATCGATTTTTACTTAGAAAATCTTGACGGCTTGATGATTGTCGGGGGTTATTTTGACATTCATCCGAAGCGCTACGGCGAAGAAGAAATTCATCCAACGGTGAAGTTAAATGATGTTCGCGAGGAATTTGAATTTGAGATCGGATCGAGATTTCTTGAGACCAAAATACCGGTTCTTGGAATTTGTAATGGCATGCAATTAATTAATATTTTGCACGGTGGCACGGTTTTTCAGCACCTTCTTGATGAGGGGAAATTTATTGATCACGAACAAAGTCATGTCGAAGGATTTAACAGTTACCGCACTCCGTATCATGAAGTAGAAATAGCCAAAGATTCACAACTTTTTAAAATTGTTGGCGAAGAAAAAATCAAAACTAACTCTTCACATCACCAGGCGTCAAAAAAGGTGGGGTTAGGGCTGTTAGCATCTGGGCACGCTTCAGATGGCATTATCGAAGCAATTGAAAAGCCTAATCACCCGTTTTGTCTTGGGGTGCAGTGGCATCCAGAGTTTAATACCTCGACAGCGGATAAAAAAATTTTTGAGGCTTTTGTTGGTGCCGCTAAATTGAAAGCAAATCGGTGATTAAAAGCAGCACAGAAGCCAAATAAGAAATCAGCAGTAGCGAAATAAAGAAGGATACGAATTCAAGCCAGGCTAGAGAGACTAATCTTTCTGAGAATTTGATCGAGAGCACCATAAATCCGCTTAGAAAAAGAACTGCGGAGTAGATGATGGCGAAAAATCCTTCAGCAAAAAATCCCGCTAAAAAAAATAATCCGTAAAGGAAGATTATCGGAACTAAGAACTTAATTAGAGCGGTGACGATTGGGTCGTTTTTCATTTATAAACTTGGTTCAAAAAATCGAACTTAAATTTCTTTGGTCGAGCGGGGTTGAGACCTCATGATTTACTATGATGGGTTTCCTAACTTCGACTACGTTTGACCGGTCAAGGGTATAAATCGAAGAATATTTAATGAATAAAAATGGCGCAATAAAAAACCCCGCCATCCTTGCGGATGACGGGGTTTGAATAAGTTTTAAGCTCTATTAAGAGTTAAGATCAACTTGGTAAGAAATGGCACAGTTCTTGGTGGTTTGGGTTGTGTTGTAGGTGGTAAGAGTGCCTGCACAATTAGCGGCGCCGCCAACAGCGCTATAAATGGCGGCTGGGTTAATACCTTGAATTCTACCGGTATTATATTTTCCATCGTCAACTTTGGTGTCAATTGAAAGGGCGTCGGCTGGAGTGATTGCGCCGGTTACTCTTGCTGATGTCGCTCCATTTACGTAGCTATTGCTGGCATCCATAGCAGTTGTTGATGGTGCGCCAGAAAGAATAACAACATTTTGGCCAAATTGGTTAGTGCCAGCAGTGCTGCCGTTGGCACTACCGTAATCAAATAACCAGCCAGAGGATTTAATCTTTGATTGAGGATTGGTAACTCCGAAGGATGTTGCTCCTGTGGTGCTGAGTGTTGGAGCTGAAACTGTATTTGTATCAACGACTCCTGCATTTTTTAACTGAACCCAGGCAACGTTATCTTCGTATGCGCAACCAGCTGTTGAAGCGGTATTTGCGCAAGCGGCAGTTGACGAAAGAACTGCAGATGGATTGGCAGCGAGAGTGTACGCATTGATTTGAGAATTGCTATTGCCAGCAGCGCCAGCAGGAAGACCAATTGCGACGTTGTAGTCACCAGGAAATGCGTTAAATTGATTGTAGAAACCGTTAACAGCTGTTGACCATCCTCTTGCTTCAGAAATTGCTGCGCGCAATTCAGAGCTCTTAATTAAACTTGCTCCACCCGTTACGCCAGCGATCAATAAGCCGATAATTATCAACACAATGGATAATTCAATCAGTGAGAAGGCTGATTTCTTTGAAGAAAAAGTTTTTTTCATATTTTTGTTAACAAGTTGTTTAGAAAAGAGTCGAAAGAATTTATCAGGTAATTAACCCGCGCTTCAATGTTGAGCTAGATAGATATAGCTTTTTAGGCTGTCAAATAATTTTTTATAAAA
>CAMBES010000080.1 GCA_945865855.1 Rhizobium sp. Q54
CACTACCAAAAAGCCGGAATTTTAGAAAAAGATCCTTTCGCCGAACTAGACCAAGAAGGGGTAGGCGCATTAATCAAAATCGCCGTCGAGAAAGGAAAGGCGACTCGCAAAGACATTAAACTAGGAATCTGCGGCGAACACGGCGGCAACCCCGCATCAATCGAATTCTGCCACAAAGCAGGCCTGAACTACGTGAGCTGCTCACCTTACCGCGTTCCGATTGCGAGATTGGCAGCGGCTAGAGCGGGGTTGTAAAATAGTTTTGGAGAAAAAATGGATATCAAAGAATTTGTAAGCAAAACCTTAACCCAAATCACTGAAGGAGTAATTGAGGCTCAAGAAAAATCAGGCGCAAAAATAAATCCGAGACTTCACGGGGGAGAGAGTGTCATTTCTAAAAAAAATGCTTACCTAACAAGTTGGGATTCTATAGCTCAGCCTATTGATTTCGATATTGCTGTTGTGACCGAAAATAGTGAAAATAAAGATGCTGGAGGGAGTATTAAAGTAGTTGGGATAAATTTGGGTGGAGGTGTTGAAACAAAGAGCCAAGAGAGCGTTACCAGTAGGGTTAAGTTTCAAGTTCTTGTGGAGTTTCCTCAAAAACAAAATTCCGAGCGCAGAGTTACTCCCAGTAATCCAGGGACAGTAACCAATTACAAGACTAGATCCCTTCCCGCTGGTTGAGCGAAGTCGAAACCAAGGGAAGGGTCTCGCGGGGGTTTCTTATCCTTGGTTTCGACTTCGCTCAACCGGCGGATAAGAAAGTTACGCGGCGGATAAGAAAGTTTCACTACGGATAAGAAATTTTAATATCGCAGCTGGATACAAATTTACCAACTAACCCAAACTATTGCAGGAACCTCGTTTTGAATTAATCCAGCGACAATTACACTAATTACAAAACTCGATCCCTTCCCGCTGGTTGAGCGGAGTCGAAACCCAGGGGAGGGGTTTGCGGGTTTCTTATCCTTGGTTTCGACTTCGCTCAACCAGCGGATAAGAAAGTAAACATCACACCAATCAAACCCACACTCACATGCCACACATGTATATTCTCGAATGTGCAGACAAGTCATTTTACGTTGGAAGCACTATTGATCTCGAGCGCAGGTTGTGGGAGCATCAAAACAGGCTCGGGGCGAAATATACTCAAAGACGGTTGCCGGTGAAGATGGTTTTTGCGCAGGAATTTGAGCGAGTTGATGAGGCTTATTTTTTTGAAAAACAGGTTCAGGGTTGGAATAGAAAAAAGAGAATTGCCCTAATAAATCGTGATCTTGATGCCTTGAAGGAATTGGCAAAATGTCGCAATGAAACCAATCACAAGACAGAATAAAAAAACCCGAATTTCTACTATACGTAATTTATGATTTACTTGATGAAGCTTCTGAAATCAGCGATAAGAATGATTAAAAACTAAGAAGGAGCTTTGCGAATTTGGATTAGAATGGAGCAAAAAGATGCGGTTAATTCAACTCTTAATAATTCTAACTAAAGAGCCCTGCGCTTAATGAACCAAACAGAAAAGAATAGCGTCACGCAAGATATCAGCAGCAGCATTGAAAAATTATATTTTAGCAAATCGAAGCTCGCGCCTTTATTAAAAATCATCTGAGTGATTGTAACAAAATGATGAATTGGGTTAATGTAATCAGATAAAACTTGTAGCCATTCAGGCATGTTGAGAAATGGCGAAGAGAAGCCAGAAGTTAGAATTATTGGCATTAGAAAAAAGAACGATCCAAGAGTCGCTTGTTGCTGATTGCTTGATATTGAAGAGATGAAAAGGCCAATTCCAACTATTGAAACCAGGTAAAGAAATATGCCAAGAAGCATAAAAATCACGTTGCCTTGGAAGGTAATTATTCGCGAGATGAGGAAAAATATTAGCACGCCTTGCGTCATTCCGATCAGCAGATTAGCGCCTATTTTTCCCAAGATTATTTCAAGCGGGCTCAGCGGCGAAACGATAAGTTGATCGAAAGTGCCAAGCTCTCTTTCTCTGGCGATTGAAAGCGAGGCGACGCCAAGAATTGAAGTGGAAAGAATCAAGCTCATTAGCGACGGAATAATGAACCACTTGTAATTGAGATTTGAGTTAAACCAGTTGCGATTATTGACCTCGCTTCGAATCGCCTCCTGATTGATTTCATGAATCTTGAATTCGGTTTTGCGAGTGATTGATCGCTGAATAATTTCCTGCAAATAACCAGACACAATATTGGCGGAATTTAGTCTTCTTCCATCGAGTAAAATTTGTATTTCTGCTGTTTTTCCGGCAGCGATTTTGCGTGAAAAATCAGGAGCAAAAACTATCGCGCCGATGACTTTTTGTTTGTCGATTAAGTTTTGAACTTCGTCGTAATTTTGTGTAGAAATTATCTTGGTAAAATATTCGCGCGACGCCGCCATGTCGGTAATAATCTCTCTGCTGTAAGAGCCTCGGTCTTGATCTAAGATGGCAATTTTAATGTTAAAAACATCGAGAGTTGCAACCGAAGAAAAAAGCAGAAGCTGAATCAATGGCGGCATAATCAAAGAGAAGCGCGATTTTGGGTCTTTCAGTAAAACTATTAGCTCTTTGATGATTAGAGCTTTGATTTTGATTAGGCTGGAAATCAGTTTCATTATTCGAGCGATTTTTTTGTTTTGCGCAAAACGCCAAAATAAATCGCCACGCTGATGAGAATAATTCCAAGAATATCAGGCAAAAGAATAGACCAATCATTGCCCATAAGAAACAGCGTGCGCATTGCGTCGATCAAATATTTTGCCGGAACAATATTGGTGATTATTCGCATAATTTGTGGCATGGTTTCAATGTCGTAAATCAAGCCAGAAAGCATAATTGTTGGCACCATCGAAATTAAAATTGCCGCTTGGGAAGCAACGAACTGACTTTTGGCGGATGTTGAAATTAAAAGGCCAAGACCAGTTGTGAGAATCAAATAAAAGAAGCCGATGAGGGTAAAAATTATAATCGAACCTTTGAACGGCGTGTGAAAAAATATCATGATGCAGGCGAAGCTAATGAAGAATGAGCCAAGCCCCAAAGCCAGGTAAGGCAAAATTTTTCCTAAAATAAGTTCATGAGTTGTGACCGGAGAGGAGATTAAATATTCCATCGAGCCGCGCTCCCAATCTCTTGCCACGACTAGTGCGGTGAGTAAAGTTCCGGCAATCGACAATACAAAGCCAATAGATCCGATGTTCAAAAGATGGTCGGCTTTTAATGCTTCATTATACCAAACCCTTTGCGTGATTTCGATTTGTGAATCGACTTTTACTCCATGTTTTGAGTTTTGATATTCGACATAAAGATTCATAATGGCTCGCACATAATTCGTAGAGAAGCTTGCGGTATTTGGGTCAGAGCCGTCTGTAGCTAAATAAACTGCGGCGATTTTTTCTTTTTCTAGTCTCTTGTTGAAGTCGGCTGGAATAACCAAAGTTGCACTTAATTTCTGCCCAAGAATTTCTCTTTTTGCCTCTTCATGCGAATCGGTAATTAGTTTTACTTCGACAAATTTTGAATTATTAAAAAAGCTTATCAAATCAGCGCTAGAAGAGCTTTGTGCATCTTCATTAACAATCGCGATTCTGATTTTATTAGTGTCGATTGAAATGGCGTAACCAAAAACCAGAGTCAAAAAAACCGGAAGAGCGAAGGCGATTAAAAGCGCGCTTTTGTCGCGTTTAATTTGAATCACTTCTTTTTTTATTAAGGCTTTGATGCGAGTTGTGGATAGATTGAGCTTCATAAAATTTTCTCCACATCTTGTCTTTTTATCAGATCAACGAATACGTCTTGAAAGCTCGGATTTGCTAGCTTCTCGCTTCTAATAATGTCCTTCAATTTTTGCGGATTATCCTCGGCGATTTTCAAGCCTTGATAGATTATGGCCACGGTATCGCAATATTCTGCCTCGTCCATGAAGTGAGTTGTAACCATTACCGTAACGCCTTTTTGAGCCAGGGCATTAATATGAAACCAAAACTCGCGACGCGTTGCTGGGTCAACTCCGCTGGTTGGCTCGTCTAAAAATAAAACTTCAGGCTTGTGAAGTAGCGCACAGCCAAGAGCAAGGCGCTGCTTGATTCCAAGCGGCAAGTTAAATGCGTTAGTGTTGAGAAAATTTTCTAGATCAAGGCTCTCAACAACTTCGGCAATCGCCATTTTTGTTTCTGCTTTATTAAGAGAATAAACGCCGCAGAAAAATTGCAGATTTTGTAAAGTGCTTAACTCGCCATAAAGTGAAAATTTTTGTGCCATGTAACCAATTTTTTGGCGCGCCTCATTTGCTGAAGTGAGTAAACTTATTCCCGAAACGTGAGCAATGCCAGAAGTAGGTTTTAAAAGGCCGCAGAGCATTTTAAATGTTGTGGATTTTCCTGCGCCATTCGGCCCTAAAAAGCCAAATATTTTTCCTGATTCGATTTGAAAATTGACGTTATTTGTAGCGGTAAATTCACCGAATTTTTTAGTTAGGCCTTGCGCTTCAATGACTATTTTTTTCTCGCTTTCTTTTTTGTCGTAGCGGTTGGCGAGCTTAGAAAATGTTGGAAGTTTGAGGTTTAAAACTTCCAAAAACGAATCCTCGATTGTCGAAGGAATTTTGGTTATTTCATAATCAGAAGTGAATTTTGTTACGTCGTCATTTCGGTTGAGAATTCTGATTTGATCGCCTTGCAATACGGCGTCTCCAATTCCTTCGCTTTGCAAAATTTGATTCAGATTTTCGCGACGATTTGAGGCAGAATTTTTTGCTTTGAGTAAAAAACTTCTGCCCGCAGTGCGCGCAATGAAATCTTGCGGATTACCGAAGAAAACTTGCCTTCCTTCGTTAATCAGAAGCATTTTATTCGCATGCTGTTCAGCCTCATCGAGATAAGTTGTAGACCAAATTACCGCAGTTCCATGGCCAATTAAATCCTTAACGATGCCAATTAAATCCTGACGTGAAATTGGATCTACGCCAACACTAACCTCATCAAGTAAAAGAATTTTTGGTTTGGCGATTAATGTGCAGGCGAGGGCAAGCTTTTGTTTCATACCGCCCGAGAGGTTGCCAGCAAGGCGATCTGTAAAATTTTTAAGATTGGTTTTTGCTAAAAGTTTGGTGATCTGTTCATCTTTTTCTGCGCCGGCAATTCCGCGCAAATCAGCATTAAGATCAAGATTTTCCAGAACAGTTAGATCTTCGTAAAGCCCGAATTTTTGCGGCGCATATCCAATGAAATGTTGAATCTCAGAAATTTCCTGCGGGATTTTTTTATTAAGAATTTCTACCGCACCAGAATCATATTTAAGAATTGAGGCGATTATACGAAGTAAAGTTGTTTTGCCTGCGGCATCAGGGCCTAAGAGACAGAAAAATTCACCCTCTTTTACTTCGAAATTAATATCGTCTAAAGCCTTACTATTAGAGCCCAAGAAGGTTTTATTAAGATTGGAAACTGTAACTAAAGTTTCACTCATAGCTTGATTAAAACCGTTACCGGCATTCCTTGCTTCAACTTGTCGTCAGAATTTTTTATGGTGATGCGAATGCGATAGACCAACATGCTTCTAAGGCTTGTGGTCTCAACAGACTTTGGTGTGAATTCAGCTTTTGGCGAGATGAATCCGATTTGTCCTTCATATTCACTGTTGCTGTCGGTTTTTATTTTGACTGACATTCCGTTTGTAACTCTGCCCAAATCCTCTTCATTTAGATAAGCTCGAACGTAGGCCTGATTGGCTAGAGATAGTTCGTAAACAGTTTGATTCTGTGTGATCATCGAGCCCACTTCAAAAGGGCGCGTCATCACAAAAGCATCAGAAGGAGCGTGAAGATTTGTGTCGTCAAGCGCGGTTTGGGCAATTTTTACCTTCGCTTTTTGCGCCTCTAGATCTGCTTGTGCACGATCTAGCGCGAATTTGTCATTATCATATTCTTGCCTTGAAGCCGAGTTATTTTTGAAGAGATTTTTTGTGCGCTTAAATTTTATTTCAGTATTTTCGTAATTAGCGCGAGCTGCTTCTAGGTTGGCTTTGGCAAGTTCAAGCTCGTTAGAAAAGGTGTCGTCTTCCAAGCTAGCTAGAATTTGCCCTTCGCTAACTTTATCTCCTTCATCAAAAAATAATTTTTTTAAGCGACCAGAAACACGAAAAGAAGCGCTGACTTCTTTTATGTCGACATTGCCGTAGAGCTTTATCTGGTGCTGATTGCTGTAATATTGATAAAAGGAGTAAGCGCTGTAACCGCAGATGAAAGTGATGATTGCTGGTAAGGCAATTTTAAGAATTTTTTGCTTCATATTTTTTACAAATAAGTTTCGAAGAGATTGTCAATTACGCGTAAAATATTTTTTTTGATCTGCTTGATG
>CAMBES010000081.1 GCA_945865855.1 Rhizobium sp. Q54
ATTTCTGATTGTCAGAATCTTTTTGGTGCTTTGGAATTTTCTTCGGCCTGCAAAAAATCAGGAATACAGCCCATCCTGAGTTGCGAAATGCTGATTAATTTTTCTACCCCAAATTCTCCTCTTAGTCAAAAAAATCGCTCTAATTTAGAAATCGAAAACTCACTCTCCAAACTTCCTCTGATCGCTACTAACGACAAGGGCTACAAGAATTTGATGTATCTCGTTGGCTACTCATTTCTTAATCGCCAAAGCGGTCTTTCAACTCACATTGATTTCGATTTGCTCAAGACGAGATCTGAAGGATTAATCGCCCTTTCCGGCGCTGTTGAAGGCGCAATCGGCAAGTTATTGCTCAATAATCAAGACAAGGCGATCGATAAATTAATCAAAGAACTTATCCAAACTTTTCCGCAAAATTTTTACATCGAACTCACGCGCCACGGAACTGAAGAAGAAAAAATTCTTGAACAAAAATTCATCGACCTTGCCTTCAAGCACAATCTACCCCTGGTTGCAACCAATGACACTTATTTTCTCACCAAAGATTTGCATGAGGCTCAAAATATCTTAGCTTGCATCGGCGAAGGAAAAACCATTTCGGACAAAGAGCGTAAAAAAAATTCACCAGAGCAATTTTTTAAAAGTTCAAGCGAGATGGAAGCTTTATTTAGCGACGTTCCAGAGGCGATCGAAAATACGGTCAACATCGCTAAAAAATGTCACATCATGGCCTTTGAAAGGCCGCCTACTCTGCCCAAATTTAGTAATGAAAAATCTTTTGACGAAGCTGAAGAATTAAAAAAACAATCCGCTGAAGGCCTGCAAATAAGACTTCAAAGCAAGTTTGAGATTGAAGAAATTTCGCCAGAAAAACAAAAAGAAATAGAAAAAGAATATTTCGCTCGCCTCGATTTTGAAACTTCAGTGATTACTAAAATGAATTTCTCCGGATATTTTTTAATCGTATCGGACTTCATTAAATGGGCAAAAAATAATGACATTCCAGTTGGGCCAGGAAGAGGCTCTGGCGCAGGATCAATCGTTGCTTGGTCTTTACAAATTACTGATCTTGATCCAATTCGTTTCGGCTTACTTTTTGAACGCTTTCTAAATCCCGATCGCGTCTCAATGCCAGATTTCGACATCGATTTTTGTCAGGCGCGTCGCGATGAAGTAATCGATTACGTTCAGCAAAAATACGGTCGCGATTACGTTGCGCAAATCATCACCTTCGGAAAATTGCAAGCACGCGCAGTCTTGAAAGACGTGGGTCGGGTGCTGCAAATGCCTTACAATCAAGTTGATCGAATATGCAAATTGATTCCTTTTAACGCCATCGAAGCAGTCACTTTGGGCAAGGCGATTGAGATGGATAAAGACTTGCAACAAGCGGTTAAGGAAGATCCGCAAATTACCAAACTCGTCGACATTGCATTAAAATTAGAAGGCCTAAATCGCCACGCCTCAACTCACGCAGCCGGCATCGTTATTGGCGACAAGCCACTTTGCGAAATCTGCGCGCTTTACAACGACGAAGGCTCAAGCATGCCTGCGGTTGGCTATTCGATGAAATATGCAGAGGCAGCAGGTTTGGTAAAATTCGACTTTCTCGGTCTTAAAACTCTCACCGTAATTTCTGAGGCGGTTAAGTTAGTTGAGAAAACTCGCGGCATCAAAATCGACATTGCCAATCTCAAACTCGACGATTCGCAAACCTTCGAAATGCTTGCCAAAGGCAACTCCATCGGCGTTTTTCAAATTGAATCTTCGGGAATGCGCGCCGTCCTTCGTCAGATGAAAGCGGATAAAATTGAAGACATCATCGCCCTAATTTCGCTCTATAGCCCTGGCCCGATGGACAATATTCCAACCTACATTCGTCGCAAACACGGCAATGAAAAAATTACCTACCCTCACCCACTTTTAGAGCCAACTCTCAAAGAAACTTACGGCGTAATTGTTTATCAAGAACAAGTGATGGAAATCGCTAAAGTACTTTCTGGATATAGCCTCGGAGCTGCAGATTTACTGCGTCGGGCGATGGGTAAAAAAATTAAAGAAGAGATGGATCAACAACGCGCAATTTTTGTAAATGGTGCAATGAAAAATAATGTTCCAGAAAAGCAGGCTGGAGAAATTTTCGATCTCGTCGATAAATTTGCTGGCTACGGATTCAACAAATCTCACGCCGCCGCCTACGCTTTAATCTCTTACCAAACTGCTTTTTTGAAGGCGCATTATCCAGTAGAATTCATTACCGCTTCAATGAATCTTGATATCGACAATGCAGATAAAATTAATATTTTTTTACAAGCGGCGAAGAGTCATGGAATTAAAATTCTTCCACCTGATTTGAACAGCAGCGAGGCGTATTTTTCGGTGGAAAATATTTCTTAGTTTAAGATTTAACCTATTCTTTATTGTGAGCGAATGGCAGCAATCTTCACCGCAAAAAGATTTTTTTTCTCAAGATTTTCAAAGCCATCATCAAGCAGCTGACGCGTTAATTTGTAGCGACGCTCTGGGTCAGAACAGTTCATCAAAACAGAGGCAACTCGATATTTTTTTCTTTTTGCCACTGAAATTAAATTAAATCCTGCCGCATTGGTGAAGCCAGTTTTCAGACCTTCCGCTCCTTCGTAATCAAGAATGATCATATTTTGAGTTTTATATTCAGTTCCGCGGTAAGTAAATTTTTTCTGCGCAAAAAAATGGTAGTAAGCGGGAAATTTTTTTCTAATCGCAATTACTAAACGCGCCAAATCGTAACTCGTCGTGTATTGACCATCTTCATGCAAGCCGCTGGCATTGCGGAAACTACTGCTGGCCATTCCAAGCTCGCGCGCCTTTTTATTCATCAGATGAGCGAATTTCCACTCATCTTCTGCAACCGCTTCAGCCAATGTTACCGAGGCTTCGTTAAATGATTTTACAATTACCGCCAAGATCGCTTCACGCACAGTGATCTTATTTCCTTCCTTCGCATTCAAAGTATTAACCTTATTAACCTGCGAAATTTCTTCGCCATGAGATGAAATTTTTAACTCTTGATCCAAATGCAATTTACCTTTCTTGAGAGCTTCAAAAGTTAAATAAAGTGTCATCACTTTTGTCAGAGATGCGGGATAAAGAATACGATCAGCTTTTCTTTCGGAAAGAATTTTGTGGCTGTCAGCTTCAAAAACGAGGTAAGAGTAATCTTCGCCACAAGAGATTTCAGCGGCGAAGCAACAAGGAGAAATTAATAGAAAAATTGCGAACAGAGCTCTCATTTTTATTCGATAATTTAATCGCAAATTTCCTCACTTGTCATCCCCATGCGTACAGGAATCTGAAATAAAATACTCGGAATATGTTAATAACCATCCCGAATCAATGCCTACAAATTAATAACAAAATGTTAGTTTTGTGAAAATGAAATAATTTCTTTAGCAGCTCTACGACTAGGATTTTCAAGACTTCCAAGCCCAAGTATTTTTAATGCCACAGCAGCTTCATCAATTTGTTTTTGCGCTAAATTTGGCTGTGAAATTAATTTTTCTAAAGCGGTGGAGATTTTTTTAGACTCGCAATTTCCTTGCAGCATTTCTGGAATAATTTCTCGGTTCAAAATCAAGTTAAGTAAATTGCCGAATTTAATTTTGATCATCATTTTGATCAAAAAATAACTGAACCAATTAACCTTGTAAGCCACAACGATAGGAATGCGATTAAGAGAGAATTCTAGAGTGTTCGTGCCCGATTTTGCCAAAGCAAAATTCACCTTAGAAAAAACCGATTTTTTCTCGCTTTGCTCACAAAAAGAAAATGGAACTTGCAAAGTTTTTGCCATTTCAATCACCAACTCGCGCGTCTTGTCGATCAAAGGAATTATTACTTTTAAATTCGGAAATTTTGGCGCAAGTAAGTTGATCGCACCAATAAATTCTGGGAAAATATTTTTGACCTCAGAGCTTCTGCTTCCTGGCGTTAGAGCAATTAGCAATTCCTCTTTTTTACTTTGCACTTCGTTAACTGGCGCATCTTCAAGAAGTGGATGACCAATAAAAACACTCTTTAAACCATGCTTTTCAAAATAAGGCGGCTCGAAAGGAAGAATGCAAAGTAGCAAATCGTAGAGCTTAGAAATCTTTACTGCTCGGCCAGGGCGATAGGCCCAAACTGATGGGGCAATTAAATGTATTTTTTTAAATTGGCCTGAAATTTTTTTGACGACGCGAAAACAAAAATCCGGCGAGTCAATTGTGATTACGTAATCTGGTTTTTCCTGATTGATTACTTCCGCTGTTTGCTTGATTCGACGCAGCAATTTAGGCAGATGAGGCAAGATTTCGGTAAATCCCATCACCGACAAATCTTCCATCGGAAAAATCGAAACTAGGCCCTGCTCTCTCATTAATTTTCCACCAACGCCAAGAAAAATCGCATTTGGCTGCAACAGCTTTAGCTCACGAATCAACTTGCTACCAAGCAAGTCGCCTGAAGCTTCGCCGGCAATGATGAAAATTTTTTTCATTTTAGTTTGGTTTATTGACTTATTTCCCTAATAACGTGTCACGTCATCCCCGCGCAGGCGGGGATCCAGAGTTTATTGACTTATTGCTCTTGTAACGTGTCACGTCATCCCCGCGCAGGTGGGGATCCAGAAAGGTTCCAGCGCATGACTGGTCATCCTGGATCCCCGCCTGCTCTGGGATGACGGGCGGAAGATCGAAAATAAAATTAAAAGCTCTCGATTTTGTCAACCTGACCAATCGCGGCAAATGTTGATTTGCCGGTGAAAATTTTCTGTGCCAAGTTGGTCACGTTAGATTTTTTTACCGCAGAAATTTTCTTCATGATTTCTTCTGAAGACTGAATTTTATTTAATACTAAAATATCCGATCCGAGCTTCTGCATTCTTGTGCTTGTGCTTTCTTTTGCCATTAAAAGGCTCGCAGAAAATTGTATTTTTACGCGCTGCAATTCTTTGTCAGAAATTTTTTCACAAATTTTTTTGATTTCGTCACGAGTGGCCGAGATTAGCTCATTCGCCTTGTCTGGAGTGGTTCCAGCGTAAATTCCGAATAATCCCGAATCGCAATGATTGTAATTGAAGGCGTAGATCGAATAAGCCAACCCGCGATTCTCGCGCACCTCTTGAAATAAGCGCGACGACATTCCGCCGCCCAAAATCATCGCCAAAATTTGCGCGGAGTAATAATTTGGATCCATGTAGGACAAGCCTTTAAAGCCCATCACCAAATTCACCTGCTCGAGTTTTTTCTTCTTCTTAAATTCGCCGCCAGAATATTTTCCCAGTTGCGGTGCGTTGATTTTATTGTTGCCAAGCTTGGTAAAATATTTTTTTGACCACTTCACTAAATCATCTTGCTTGATCGCTCCAGCCGCAACTATGGCCATGTTGTCGTAATTGTACTGCTTGCCAATATAGTCGGAAAAATGATCGCGGTTAAATTTTTTAATATTTTTTACCGGTCCGAGAATCGAGCGCCCAAGAGCTTGGTTGGGATAAGCCGCTTCTTGAAAATAATCGAAAACGATGTCGTCAGGAGTGTCATTGGTCATCGCGATTTCTTGCAAAATTACGCCGCGTTCTTTTTCAAGTTCACCAACATCGAAGGTCGAATTTTGTAAAATATCCGAAAGAAATTCGACGGCAAATTCGGCATGCTGCTTTAAAACTTTGGCGTAATAAACTGTTCTCTCCTTAGAAGTGTAAGCATTGATGTGTCCACCAATTCCTTCAAATTCTTCGGCGATTTGTCGCGCGCTGCGTTTTTTTGTTCCCTTGAAAGCCATGTGCTCAAGAAAATGTGAGATGCCGTTGATCTCAGGTATTTCATGGCGCGAGCCAGTATTAACAAAAACGCCAACTGAAACAGTTTCGACGTCTTTCATTGTGTCGGCAGCAACGCGAAGGCCAGAGGGAAGAGTTGTGATTTGATTGATCATTTAGAAGATTTTCCACTTTTTGTTAAGGTAGGTTTTGACTGAAAGCCTTTCTTTTTTTGTTAGGCCTCGATCAAAAAGAATTGATTCAGCAGTGCTAAAGCTATTTTCCGAAGTTGTCTCTAACCAAAGCGATAGGACTTTGAGCGAAGCAAAGCGTGAACTTTGCGTTAACATTCTAGCCGCGGTTAACCTAGAATCTTGTAAAAGATCAATCCCTTGCTTCACCGCAGCCATCAAGACCCCAACGATTAAAATCACGATTGAAAGCTCGACTAGAGAGAAGTCTTTGTTAGCTTTCTTGATCATATTTTGAATTTATTAGATTAATGAAATCTGCCCCAATCCTTTCTGTGCGCGAAGCGACTATTTCTTTCGCCAAAAAAATCCTCTTTGAG
>CAMBES010000082.1 GCA_945865855.1 Rhizobium sp. Q54
CTCAACCCTAACTTAAAAAGCTGAAACTATGTCCGAAACTATGTTCAATATCGTCAAAAAAGAAATTAATTGGAACGGCAAAATCCTTTCTCTAGAGACTGGTAAAATCGCTCGCCAAGCCAGTGGCTCAGTAGTAGTAAAATACGGCAACACCACAATTCTTTGCGCAGTAACTGTTGCGAGCAAAGCAATGGAAGGTGCGGATTTCTTCCCACTTACCGTAAACTATCTCGAAAAATCTTACGCTGCCGGAAAGATTCCAGGAGGATTCTTTAAGCGCGAAACTAAGCCATCTGATACCGCTACTCTAACTTCTCGTCTGATTGATCGTCCAATCCGCCCACTCTTTCCTTCTAACTTTTACAATGACGTAAACGTAGTTTGCACCGTACTTTCTTACGATCCAACTTGCACCCCAGACATCGCTGCTTTAATCGGCGCCTCTGCTGCTCTAGCAATTTCTGAAGCTCCATTTCTTGAGCCAATTGCTGCGGCAAGAGTTGGCCTAATTAACGGTGAATTCATCCTTAACCCAAGCAATGAAGAAATTAAAGCTGGCTCTCTAGACTTGGTTGTTTCTGGTACTGCATCATCTGTTCTTATGGTTGAATCAGAAGCAAAAGAACTTTCTGAAGCTCAAATGTTGGAAGCAGTAACTTTTGCTCACCAATCATTCCAGCCAATCATTGCAATGATTCACGAACTTGTTGCCGAATGCGGTAAGAAGAAAATCGAAGTAAAAAAAGATGATAATGCTGCGCTTAAAAATGACATCGCAAGCTTCATCGGTGATCGCCTAGTGCTCGCTTACAAGAAGCAAGAAAAACAAGCTCGCTCAACTGATTTAGACCAAATCTTCAGCGAAATTAAAGCTAAATTCATCAACGAAACTGTTGATGCGAATAAAGTAAAATCACTCTTCAAACAACTGTCACAAGAACTTGTGCGCAATGACGTTTTGAAAACTGGCAAAAGAATTGATGGTCGTTCATCAACCGATATTCGTCGCATCGAAATCGAAACTGGATTGCTTCCACAAGTTCATGGTTCTGCTCTTTTCACTCGTGGCGAAACCCAAGCTCTTGTTACCACAACTCTTGGCGCGACTGGCAAAGACAAACAAATGATCGAAAATCTTGATCCAGGCATGACCGAAGAATCTTTCATGCTTCACTACAATTTCCCTCCTTATTCAGTTGGTGAAGTTGGTCAGTTGAGAGCTCCAGGACGTCGTGAAATTGGTCACGGTAAATTAGCTTGGAGAGCATTGAATCCAGTTTTCCCAACTGGCGAAGCTTTTACTTACGCTGCTCGTGTTGTTTCTGAAATCACTGAATCGAATGGTTCATCTTCAATGGCATCAGTTTGTGGAGCTTCACTTGCTTTGATGGATGCTGGTGTGCCACTTAAGGCCGCAGTTTCTGGAATCGCGATGGGCTTGATAAAAGAAGGTAATGATTACGTTGTCCTTTCAGATATCATGGGTGACGAAGACCATCTTGGTGACATGGATTTCAAAGTTGCAGGAACTGCTGAAGGAATCACTGCGCTTCAAATGGATATCAAGTGCAACGGCATCACTGTTGAGATCATGCAAAAAGCTCTTGAGCAAGCTCAAAGCGGCAGAATGCATATTCTTGAAAAAATGTGTGCAGTTATTTCTTCATCAAGAGCTGAGTTCAATTCAAACGTCCCTCGCGTTGAAGTAATGACAATTCCACAAAAGAAAATTCGCGAAGTTATCGGCGCACGTGGCGCGGTGATAAAAGAAATCTGCACAGTTTCTGGCGCAGCAGTTGACATCGATGACAATGGCTTAATCAAAATTTCTTCAAGCAATAGCGAAGCGGTAAAAAAAGCGATCGCTATGATTCAAGAAATCACTTTTGAACCAGAAATTGGCGACATCTACGAAGGTCCAGTTGTGAAGGTGATTGATGCCGGTGCATTCGTTAGCATCTCTAACAATCGTGATGGCTTTGTGCACATTTCTGAACTTGCCGAATACCGCGTTGATTTCGTCGAAGACATCATCAACGAAGGTGATATAATCAAAGTTAAAGTAATCGGCTTCGATAAAAAAGGTCGTCCAAAATTGAGCTTCCGTTGCGTTGATCAAGCGACCGGAGAAGACATAACTGAGCGTCTTGCGAACAAGCCACAAATGATCGACGAAAGAGAATCTGGCGGACGTGATGATCGTGGCGGAGATCGCAGAGGCGGTGGACGCGATCGTGATGATCGTGGCGGAGATCGTAGAAGCGGCGGACGCGATCGTGATGATCGTGGCGGAGATCGCAGAGGCGGTGACCGTGACGACCGTAGAGGAAGTCGTGATCGCGATGATCGTGGCGGTGACCGTGATCGCAGAAGCGGTAGTGATCGCGATGATCGTGATGGTGGCGGTGCTCCAAAAAAACGCCGTGGCTTTTTCGGTTAAGAATTAAACTTACGGCCACACTTTTGTTTAAGTGTGGCCGTTTTTTTTTCGCCTATTCTCATGCCAATTTCGCAACAAGATTTAAACAATCTTCTCACTGAAAGATTCCCTGAAGCAAAAATTGAAATCACTGATTTAGCTGGTGATTCAGATCACTACTCCGTTCAAATTACTGACAAAAGCTTTTTTGGAAAAACGCGAATAGCGCAGCACAAAATTGTCAACGAAGCTCTAAAAGGAATTCTGGGCACCACTCTTCACGCTCTTCAAATTAAAACTTCTGTCCATGACTGACATTCAACAAAAAATTCAGGAAACAATTTTAAGTAACGACGTTGTTCTTTACATGAAGGGCACAAAAGATTTTCCGCAATGCGGATTCTCTGCGACTGTCGTGCAAATTTTAAAAAATATTGGTGCTGATTTTCTTGATGTTGACGTGCTTCGCGATGCAGAAATACGCCAAGGAATCAAAGATTTTTCTGATTGGCCAACCGTTCCACAACTTTACGTCAAAGGTGAATTTCTTGGTGGATGCGATATTGTAAAAGAGATGTTTCAATCAGGGGAGCTTCAAGAAATTTTAAAAAAATAATCAGTGAAAAGCTGTTTTGTTTCGTTCTTTGCTGCCTAAGTCATTTCTAGGATAAAAACTAGTTGGCGGCGAAGAGTCTCAGCATTTTACCTATAAAAAATCAGATCAGCTGAACTTTGATTCACAAAATTCAAATTGAGTAAAAATCTTAATTCGTAGAATTCTTTTTAAGCTGCATTGTTCGATCGAGTATAAACGCGCCAGATCTTTCTAAGTCAGGAGTTAATTTGGGCCAACCAAAGTTTCTGGAGGATTTTTTCATTAAATGAGCGAGATGTGTACAAAAGAATGCAGCCGCTCTCTTCTCGTAATTATAAAAAAGCTAATCTAATTTATTTCAAAAGCCCCGAGGGCATTTCAAAATCTTTTTTACAGATTAAGCAAAAACAAGGCTTCGTGATAGGTTTTGCGTCAAAAACCTAATTGAATTTTTCCAAATGTTCAATCATCTTTCCAGCGATATCAATACCAGTTGCCTTCTCAATTCCTTCAAGTCCAGGAGATGAATTAATCTCAAGAAGTTTCGGTCCAGAATTTGAGCGAACCATGTCAACTCCAGCAACTTCAAGTCCGATAATTTGCGCCGCCTTGATTGCTAAATTTCTTTCTTCGTCAGTGATTTCTACTGCTCTAGCTGTAGCTCCAAGATGAATATTGGCGCGAAATTCTCCTTCTTGCGCAATGCGTTCCATTGAAGCGACCACCTCATTTCCAATTACAAAACATCTGAGATCGCAGCCTTTTGATTCTTTAACGTAATGTTGAACTAACACATCCGCTTTCAAGCTACGAAAGGCATTAATTACACTTTCCGCTGCCTTATTTGTTTCCGCTAAAACTACGCCTACGCCTTTTGTGCCCTCAAGCAGTTTAACCACTAGTGGCGTGCCGCCAACGAGTTTAATAAGATCTTTAGTGTCGTAAGATGAGTTGGCAAAAGAGGTAACTGGCGCGCCGATATTGTGCTGCGACAAAATCTGCAGCGTGTGCAATTTATCACGTGATTTGGTGATCTCTTGTGAGCCATTGAGACACTTAATTCCCATCACTTCAAACTGCCGCACGATTGACGTGCCATAGAAAGTCATCGATGGTTTTAAGCGCGGAATTACGCAGTCAATTTTTTCTAATTTTTTTCCTTCATCAGCAAAAATTTCACAGGCATTCGGAGCAACTTTAATATAGCAGCCTCCAACATTGGCGAACTCAATTTCATGTTTACGTTCCTTCGCCGCTTCAATGATGCGAAGGTTTGAGTAAAGTTTTGGATTTGAAGCCAGTAGGATAATTTTCATAATTTGTTGGGCTCTGTTGAGCGATAAAGATTAAGAATTTCCCTCTTTTTCTGTTCGCCTTGGATGAAGGCTTTTGAGACATCAACGACCATTCTCGCCTGCTTGATTGCCTCGCGTCCGAGTAACATACGAAATGCCATAGAGTCACGATTGGCAAGGGTTAATTCGATTCTGATTTTCTTTTTTCCTATCTTTAAATCAGACTTAATCACGAATCTTTTTTCTTTTTTACCGCCAGAATCTGAAACCATACGACGCTCGACAACCCTTGCTAAACAATGTTGCGCGAGAGTTTTATCTTTTTGTAATGGATGCACATCAAATCTCACATATTCCACATCTTCGAGGTAAAAACTTTCAATATTAAAGGCGTGAAGCGAGGAGGTTTTTGCTCCAGTGTCGATTTTCCCTTTGATTGCTGGAAGCGCTAGGCAAGGGAGTTCAAACCATTCTTTCCAGCCTATTGCTTGCTTGATGCGTTTCTTTTTCCTTTCTGTGCTGCAATCACTTTAGTTACGACTGCGAGATCTTCTTTTGTATCAACAGAAAGAGGATGGGCATCAACAATCTCGACAATAATTTTCATGCCATTTTCTAAAGCGCGAAGTTGCTCTAGGCTCTCGCGCTTCTCCAGCGCTGATGGGGGAAGTGTTACGAATTTTTCTAACGCAGATTTTTTGTAAGCATAAATTCCGATGTGATGCAAAAAATCACCTTTGCCGTGAGGGATTGCAGAGCGAGAAAAATAAAGGGCGCGACCATTTTCAGCGCGAGCAATCTTAACAACATTTGGATTAGTGATCTCGTCAAGATTAGTGATCTTCGAGGCCACTGTTGCAAAATCACAATCTTGTTCCAAAGCCGCGTATGCAGCGGCACGAATTACTTTTGGATCAATGTTTGGTAGATCGCCTTGCAAATTCACAATCACTTCAAAATCTTGATCTAAAACTTGCCAAGCCGCGTAAATTCTGTCTGTTCCAGAAGGAAGAGCTGGATCGGTAATAACAAATTTTGCTCCAAATTTTCTTGCTACATTTGCGATTTCTTCGCCATCACAAGCGATTACCACTTCACCCAAATCCGCTGCTATAGCTTGCTCATAAACTCTTTGAATCATCGTCTTGCCCAAAATGTCGGCAAGGGGCTTATTCGGCAAGCGAGTTGAGGCAAGGCGAGCGGGGATTATTGTTAAAATTTTCTGATTCATTTTTGAGAAAGAAATTTCTGTTGGCTTCGGCAGGAAAATCGAAAGATGTAAGTGTGCAGCGCGTGTGTGATGGTGAGCACGGTTGGAATCGAACCAACGACAACCTCATTAAAAGTGAGGTGCTCTACCGACTGAGCTACGTGCTCCCAAGGGGGCCAAAGGAGGCGGCGCATTAAAGGGGCGATCAAAAATAAATCAACAAATTTAGCGAGTTATTGTGTAACTAATTTTCTAAGCAGCGCAATCTATGTAAATTTAACAACTTTAGTGTTAGGCATTATTACAAAATAATGTTCCTAAGCTAAGCACCCAATCCAAAATCTCTGGATTGTCGCGTTGTTTTCGCTTCTCGCAATGACGAGTGAAAACGCAAAGATTAAATTTTTCCCGCTCTTTCTTCAAAGGCTGCCATCATTTTTTCTGCCGCTTTTTTAAAAATTGGACTGAGCATTTTCGTTAAAAAAATCGAATTGAATTCGAACTCGATAAAAAATTTTACTTCGCATTCTCCATTTTCTAAATCACGAAATTGCCATTGATTCACAAGTTTTTTAAACGGACCTTCAATTGCTACGACATCAACAAAATAGGCGTTTAAACCAGATTTTCCGTGGCTCACATTCGAGCGATATTTCTCAAAAAAACTTTTAAAATTAATCAGCAAATCGGCGTGTAAATTTTGTTTAGAAATTTCCTTAATAATTTTTGCCTGTTTGCACCAAGGCAAAAATTCTGGATATTTTTCAATA
>CAMBES010000083.1 GCA_945865855.1 Rhizobium sp. Q54
TTAAAACGGAAATTCTTGTCGCTTCAATTCGTCACCCAATCCACATCACTGCTGCCGCAAAAATGGGCGCACATGTTGCAACTATTCCAGGCAAGATTTTAAAGCAATTGGCTTCACACCCACTTACTGAAAAAGGACTGGAAACTTTCGTAAAAGATTGGGCTTCGACCGGACAAAAGATTTAATTCTATTCCCGCAAACATCCTCACGAAAGGGTGAATCGCGGCAACAGCTTTCTTGTTAATATTGCAAAAAAGAGTTGTTTGGGTCTCGCCGGAAATGAGCAGCAAAATAAATTGCGACTTACTTCTCCAGCCAGATGGCGCGAAATTTACTCCGCCTTAATCATATCCATTCCCATCTCGATATTCACCTTCCCAGCATCGCTACGATATTTAATTTCGACTTCGCCTCGACCTTCATCGTTGATATAAACGTGCGAAGATGAAACGGCACCAGACATCAAGTTCCAAGTCGGATCAACCTCGATCCAGCGCCCACCGTAAAAAATCATATTCCAACTGTGGCCTTGGCATTTTTCTTTCTCGTCACAAGCCGCTCCATCAATAATAAAGGATGGAATGCCCGCAAGGCGCGCTAAGCCATCGTAAAGCCGCGCATATTCCGTGCACACGCCCAAACGATTGGTCACAATAACTTCCAAACTCGGCAGCTTTCCTACATATGCGAGATCGTAGGTCAAAAATTTGTTAACGAATTTCCCGATCGCAACATAAATCGGCAAACCGGCATAAGCACTATCGCCGCGAATTTTTTGTAATATCGAAGTAAGCAGCGTCGCCTCTTCTTGACTAACCTTGCTGTAATTAATCATGTTGCGCATCACCTGCCTGCGCTGCGCTGGGCCAGTTGAAATTTTTGCCGAACTTTTAATTTCCAATTTATTCGTCGGCACTTTGAAGGTGTAAGAAGTATCGTCGCCCTTTCGATCGGTAACCACCGGCCTAGTGCTAAATTCTTTCATGTAGCCCTCAACTTTTTGCCTACTTGCTTGAAAATATAGCGGCATTTTTAGCATAAATTCTCCGAGAGGTTTCTCAGAACTTACCGTGGTTTTAACCGCAACATTCCATGTGGCGCTTAGCTGTGTAAATTTTATGATTTCATTAATTCCTTCTTTAGGCACGACCGCAGAGTAAGTAATCACGTTACCATTATTGACAGCTTTTGGGTTGTATGAAATCAGCTCATATCCGGGAAAATCTACAGTGATTAAAGCCTCGGCACCAACAGCAAAATTCGGAACATAAATCGCTTCTTGGCGAAAATTTGGATTAATTGCGATAGGTTTTTCTTTAGCCAAAAAACTAAAAGAAACCCTCTGCCCACTAATCTTTGGCTGAGGAAAAGTAATTTTTAAAACATTTTCTGCGAAGTCATATTTCGCCGGCTTGCCTTCAAAGCTAACATTGGCAATCGAGATCTCTTCTTTACTGTCGAAGCTAATTGAAAAGGCGGTCATGGCCTGATCTTTCGGTAAGTTTTTAACTTGTCCGGCAATTGTAATTACTGAATTTTTTCCATCGTCAACTAACCGCACAGCCTCATTCCAGTTAGTAACTACAAAGTCCGCTTGAGCCTGAAGCGGAAAAAGAATAAAAATAAAAAGTAAAAATTTGAGCGATCTCATCGAATAAAATGTTTTGGATAATCTTCACAATCGCTGGTGCGACATTACAAGCTTTCAGGAATTTAGAGCAAAAATATCTCAACCAAAAACTCGACACCCTGACAGTTACTTGGTCACGCTTTCTATTCCCACTTCCCTTAGCAATCGCGGCAGTTTCCAGCAGTTTTAATTCCGTAAGCAATCAATTTATTTTGCATTGTGCAGTCACCGCTAGCTTTCAAATCACCGGAAATTTTTTGCTGCTACGCACGATTCGTTCGAAAAATTTTAGCATTGGAATTGCCTTCTACAAAACGGAACTTCTGCAATCTCTTTTGCTTGGAATAGCCTTTTTCAATCAACATATTTCCACAGGTGGATTAGTGGCAATTTTAGTCACAACTGCCGGAATGATTTTGATGTCGAACCTAAATTTAAGAAAATTCGAACTCGACAAAGCCGCATTTTTTGGAACTTTATCTGGCCTCTGTTTTTCGATCTCGGCTTTCAATTTAAAATTCGCTTCCGATCAAATGAGGTTGATTGGATTTAATGACTACACCGCTGGAGCGATGGTTTTAATGTGGGTAATTTTACTGCAAAATTTAATTTTCTTAATCATCAAATCTTCGCAACGTCGCTTAAAAAAAGATCTCGGTAATTTATTCGCCGCCGAAAATCGTCGCTCTTTTTTGAAAACCAGCGTTTTGAGTTTTACTGGATCGATCTTGTGGTTTTTAGCTTTTTCCATCGGCAATGTTGTCTACGTAAAAGCAGTCGGACAAGTTGAATTAATCGTCTCTTTATTCATCTCTTGGCACCTCAAAGAAAAATATAAAAAGCGAGAACTTGTCGGAATCGCCGTAACCGCGCTAGGCATTTTGGCGCTAATATTTTTTCACTAATCCAACACTGTTCTACAGTCTCAATCACGCTTGAATTGTGACGGGGCTCTGGAGTGTTCAAAGCAGTATTTATAACGCGTCATGCTGAGTCGTCGAAGCATGCAAAAATAATCAAAATGAAACTAGTCTCCTGGAATATCAACTCACTGCGACTGCGACTTCCTTTGCTTAAAAAATTTGTTGAGCAAACAAATCCCGACGTAATTTGCTTACAAGAAATAAAGGTTTCCGACCCAGAATTTCCGCTGCTTGAAGTTAGGGCTCTTGGTTTTGATTACATCGAATTTTCTGGCGAAAAATCTTACAATGGCGTTGCCATTCTTTCAAAATTTCCACTCACTGAAGTTAGTAAAATTGACATCTGTAATTACGGTCACAAACGACACATTTCAGCTCAGGTGAATGGTGTTGAGCTTCACAATTTCTATGTGCCTGCGGGTGGCGATATTCCTGATACCGAGCTTAATACCAAATTCGCGCACAAGTTGAAATTTATCGATTGGATGACTGCGCATTTTGCCGCGCAAAAAAACAAAAAAATAATAATTGTCGGCGACTTAAATATTGCCCCACTTGAGCACGACGTTTGGTCGCACAAACAACTTTTAAAAATCGTTTCGCACACCCCAATTGAGGTCGAAAAAATGGCGCGCTTGCAAGGAAGTTTAGACTTCCTCGACACCCACCGCCACTTTATTGATCCCTCCGAAAAACTTTACAGCTGGTGGAGCTACCGCGCTAAAAATCCACTTACCGCTAATAAAGGCCGCAGACTCGATCACATTTGGGCGACGCCAAATCTAAAATCGAATATAAAATCGATGAAAATTTACCGCGATTTTCGTAGCGAAATTCAGCCGTCAGACCACGTTCCAATCGAAACTGTTTTTAATTTTTTATGAAAAAAATTCTGATAAAATCGAAAAAAGAAATGGCTGATCTAGCCCGAGAAATAGCAGCTTTAGCACAAGTCGGAGATTTGATTTGCTTGAAAGGAACCTTGGGTGCTGGCAAAAGTTTTTTTGCCAAAAGTTTTATTAATTCGCTGCAAGAAGAAGAGACAGAAGTGCTAAGCCCAACATTCAATTTGGTTTATTCTTACGAGACAAAAAAAGGCGAAGTTTTTCATTTTGATCTTTACCGAATTAAGTCAGCGGCAGAGCTTGAAAATATTGGCTTCTTTGAAGCGCTAAAAAGCGGAATTTGTCTGATTGAATGGCCAGAAATTGCGGCGGAATTTCTTCCTGAAAATTGCCAAGAAATCGAAATAAAAATTCCGATGGGTGAGAATGAAGAGATGCGGGAAGTTACAAACTCGGTCGGTTGAATGGGGTCGGAATTTGGTGAATAAGATTTTGGAGGTTTCGACTTCGCTCAACCGGCGAGCGCGTTTTTATTCCTGGGAAATACCCTTCTTCAGTTCCAACAAATCCTTCGGCAAAACAGGTTTCGACTTCGCTCAACCGGCGAACAGGTTTTTATTCTTGGGAAATGCCTTTTTCCAACTCCAACAAATCATTTGGCAATGGAACTTCGAAAAACATTTCGCGTTTGTCGCGCGGGTGAAGAAAGCCGATTTTGTAGGAGTGGAGAGCCTGACGTGGAAATTTTTCGACGAGATTTTTTACTTTTAATTCGATCTCTTTTGGCGCCATTTTTTTGCAGGAGCTGTAGAGTTGGTCGCCAACAAGTGAGTGCTTAATCGCTTCCATGTGGACGCGAATTTGGTGGGTTCTGCCGGTTTCAAGTCTGCATTCAACTAGACTTAAATAACCGCCTAAAAATATTTTTTTCGTCTCGTAATTTGTGGTCGCAACGCGCCCTAAAGTTTTAACAATTTTCATCCGCAAACGATTCACGCGTGAACGAATAATATTCTTGTCTATTCGCCCTCTTGCTGGGTCGATTACGCCGTAAACGAAGGCTAAATAATTTCTTTGAATCCTGTGCGCTTTGAGTGCGTCAGTAAGAATTCCGTGGGTAAAATCATTTTTTGCAACCAGCATCAACCCACTCGTATCCTTGTCCAAACGATGCACAATACCTGGACGCATTTCACCATTAATCGAAGAAAGTTTGCCCGCGTGAGTGAATAAAAGTCCGTTGACTAAAGTATTGTCTGCATTGCCTGATCCCGGATGAACAGTGAGCCCAGCCGGCTTGTTAATCACCAACAAGTCGTCGTCTTCGTAGACAAGTTCGAAGGCAATATCCTTTGCTTGTAAGTGAGAAGGTCGCGCTTCGGGAAGCGTAACGTAAAAAATTTGCCCAAGAAATTTTGTGTCGCGAGAACCTTTAACTGGCTGTTTCGTGTCGTCACAAACTGCCCCTCGCTCAATCAACATTTTAACTTTGCTGCGCGTTACTTCCGGTTTTACTTCCGAAAAATGATTGGTGAGAAATTTATCGAGACGAATTCCGACCTCGCCTTCTGTGACTTCAAATTTGAACTTTTCCATTACTTCGACCCTTGATTCTGTTAGTTAAAATCTAATTTTGAGCACCGTGCTCAAAATTCCCAAATGGGGCTATTTTACCCGATTCTTTTCGTCAACCAAAACGACTTTTGGCTGAAATTTTTTTGCTTCTTCTTCACTCATTGAAGCGTAAGAAATAATAATTACTGGATCACCAGCCTGCACCAATCGTGCCGCTGCACCGTTTACCTGAATCGCTCCTGAGCCAGCTTTGGCCGGAATTGTGTAAGTCGTAAAGCGCTCACCGTTATTAATGTTGAGCACGTCAACTTTCTCGTGAATTAAAATACCCGAAGCCGCAAGCAAGTCAGTGTCAATCGAGATCGAGCCTTCGTAGTTAAGGTCTGCCATTGTAACAGTAGCGCGGTGAATTTTTGCTTTGAGAAGAGTGATTTGCATTACTTCAATTTTTTTAGTTGTTGTACGACATCAGGGTTTACAAGGGTTGAAACATCTCCAAGATCTTGTTCCCCTGCGATAATTTTTTTTAGAATACGACGCATTATTTTACCGGAGCGAGTTTTTGGCAAATCGGATACGAAGTAAATTTTTTCTGGACGCGCGATTGCCCCGATTTCTTTTACGATTATTTCTTTAATCTGATTAACAAGATCCTCATTGCTTTGAACCAAAGATAAAGACGAGAGAATAACAAAAGCGTAAATGCTCTCACCCTTAATTTCGTGAGGGACGCCGATTACTGCAGATTCAGAAACTTTTGCGTGGGAATTAATCGCATTTTCGATTTCAGCGGTGCCAAGACGGTGACCAGAAACTTTGATTACGTCGTCGGTGCGACCGATGATTCTGTAGAGATTATCTTCGTTTTTAAACGCCCCATCGCCAGCAAAATAATTTCCACGAAATTGCTCGTAGTAAGTTTTAAAAAATTTTTCTTTGTCGCCCCAAACGCCGCGAGCCATGCCCGGCCAAGGTTGGCGGAAGCACAAATTTCCGACTTTATTTTTTTCGCTAACTTCTTTTCCGGCGTCGTCGAATAAAATTGGCACAATTCCTGGAAGCGGCAAACCCGCGCAAGCTGGCTTACTCTTTGTTACGCCAGCCAGTGAAGAAATTAAAATTCCGCCAGTTTCAGTTTGCCACCAGGTGTCAACAATTGAACATTTCTTGTTTCCAACTTTTACGTAATACCACTGCCAAGCCTCTTC
>CAMBES010000084.1 GCA_945865855.1 Rhizobium sp. Q54
GCCATGCGCTCTGCTTCAGCAACAACATTGGTGATTGATTTTTGCGCCAAGCGCATGTCGGAAATTGCACTCGCCAAAATTCCGCGCGATTCTTTGTGGCCGTAACCAAGAATTTTTACATCATCGCCATTGATCGCCGCAATTACGCAAACCACCTTGGATGAGCCCATATCAAGACATGCGACGATTTTTCCTTTTTGCGATTTTTTCGGCATTTAGAGATTTTTTAATTCTTTGATCACGGAATCATTATACTCGAGATAAATCTTGTCGGCAATGCGCAAGTCAATGATTTTTAATCCCAGGAGAGATCCCTGCATGTTATTAATTTTAATCAAACGTTGCCAAGCTTCAGAGATATTGTTCTCTGGCAATTTGATTAACAGTCCATTTTCAAAACGAATATCCCATCTGCGATCACCCACCCAGGTTGCTGAAAAAACATTTTCACTCAATTTTGGGTCGATCACAAAAATATTAAAAAGTGATCTAACGTTAGTATTGGCACCCTTCCCCGACAATGTCACCATGTTGCAAAATTCTTCCTGATCTTCGAATGGAACAATATTTCCATCCTTATCAATCAAATATTTTCTACCGTCATTTTGCCAAATTGCGAAAGGTGCGAACTCAACAATCGTAATATTTAAAGTGTTGGGAAGGCTGCGCGTAATCGTAATTTGACTCACCCAAGGCAATTGAGTTTTTATTTCATCTACTAAATTTTGAATCAAAAATTCTGGCTTACTTTTTTTGCTTTCATTGATCGCGGTAATGATCTGATCCTTGGATATGCGGCTATTGCCGACGATATTTATTTGTGCTAACTCGCCGTAATTTGAGTTAAGCTGCTTGAAAAAATAGACGCGAGATTGCGAATAAAATTTCTGCAAAATATCTGGCTTAAAAAGCTTTAATGAGATGAAAACTAAGATGAGTAAAAAAGCTAAAACTAGGCCACACTTGATCAGAATTGGCTTAACTTTTTGACTAAAAAAAATTCTTACGCGACGTAAAATGGGGCTGGTGAGAAGAAAGTTTTTAAATAATTCACTTAAGTTTTTTTTCATTTTTCTGTTCGCGCGACCTATGAAATGATAAAGTTTTTTTACTTATTGCTATTTTTTCCTGATTCCCACTTTCGTGCTGATGATGCTTTAAGTAAGAGCTCTAAATGCCATCCAAGCAAAAATGTTGACACAGGAAAATTCTATTCGCAGCGTGCATTTTTTACTAAAAACTCAACGATTTCTTCGAAAGAAATTCCGACATGTTTGGCAATTTTTGGCACTAAAGAAGTTTCAGTAAAACCAGGATGAGTGTTGGTCTCGAGCAAATAAAAATTATCGTCGCCGCCGTCTTTATTATTCAAAATAAAATCAATTCTGCTGACGCCGCGACAACCAACAACAGCATGACAACGCTCGGCCAAATCCAGAACTTCCGCATATTTTTTTGCACTGATTTCGGCAGGCATGATGTAATCTGTCATGCCGGCGGTGTATTTACATTTGTAATCGTAGAACAAGCCGTGCGGCCTTACCTCTATTGCACCAAGAGCTTTTCCATCCATCACCGCAACTTGAATTTCTTGCCCAGCTAAATATTTTTCGACAATGACTTCGTCGCCATATTTCCACTCATATTTTGCGAAATCGAATTGCATGTTTGGCAAGATAACTTCAACACCAACTGACGATCCCTCGCTAATTGGCTTAATCACCAAAGGTTTGCCGATGGCGAAAATTTTTTCTTTATTTCGTGCATCTTCTTTATCCACTGCTTCTTTATTCCCTAAGTCTTTATCCCCTGCACCCTTCTTCAAAATTTCATAATGCGGCGATTTTACGCCGACAGTTGTACAAATTTTTCTCGTCAAAACCTTATCCATGCAAATCGCTGAGGCGACAATTCCGGAGTGAGTGTAGGGAATTTGCAGAATATCTAAAATGCCCTGAACTCGACCATCCTCACCATATTTACCATGCAGTGCATTGAAGACGATGTCGGGCTTTACTTCTTGCAGCTGCGTAAAAATTTCGCGGGAAAAATCGATCTTGGTGGCCTTGTAACCTAACTTGTTAAGCGCTGCAAAAACTGCTTCGCCCGAACGCAAAGAAACTTCCCGCTCTGAATTCCAGCCGCCCATAAGCACGGCGATATGTTTATTATTTATCATTTTTTTCTGAATCTTTTGAAAGTTCGGTGGCCTTGTTGGCATCTTCGGCGATCGTATTTGCAGATCTAAGTTCTGCGATTACATACTCACAAAGATCTTCAAACGGCACGCGATTTTTTTCTGATATTTCCACCAATTTCGCGAAAGAATTCATTATTTCCGGCGGAATATTTCCGTTCCTAGATGTGGCTAACCATTTACTTTGAAAAGCAAGTGGATGAGAGCCTGTAGCAGGATTTCCAACATAAAGATCGACCGGTGCTTTCTGTCCACCAAAATCACAATTTGCGGTAAATTTTTTGACCATATTTTAATCTTTTTTAACTGGATTCTCCACAATTGGATTACTCTCAGAGGCTGGATTGTTATCAATTGGATTCTTCTTAGGAGCTGGATGTTGTTCAGAGAATCTTTTAAAATCATCTGGGGTTTCTAGATATTTAAAGCGTGTTTCCAGACCTATATTTCCTTTTACGGCTTCTTCTCCATTTGTAATATTATCAACGATCTCCTGCATCTCACCGACTTTTTCCTGTTTGTTTTTGATTTTGGAGTAAAGTTGTTGCACTGCAACTGTTGCTTTTCGGTGATCTTTATAAACTTCACTACCAATAAGATCTTTTCGCGCCGCTGCTATCTCGCTGTTAATTTTCTTTAAAGTCACTGGATTTTTTTCTTGCTTCCTTTTCTCTTCCAATTCTCCAATTTCAATTTTTTTAGAATTTACTGCACCCTTATTTTTATTTACTTCTTTCATTGCCCTTTTTCGAGCAAGTCCCAATTCATTAATTTCTCCGTTGTTAACTGCAATTTCCTTGGTCATTTGATTTTTCAAGGTTGTAGACGAAGATTTGCGATTCTTAGGATAAGGATTTAGATCTATCTTTTTGGCAAAAGTTTTGAATTCCTGCCCAGCTTTTCTAATTGCACCTAAGACTGGGCCACTGCTTGCATCAATCTCATCAATCTCTTTTGCATTATCAGCATCGAGTTGAGCCAGATAATTTTCTCTTTCTGTAGGGGCTTTATTAGCGACAATCTTTTTATCTGCTTTAATTTCTGCAGCGCGTCTGTTTATCATTTTACTCTCTTCTTTATCTCTAAACATTTCTGTCGATAATTTGCCGATTGATCCCTCTTGTATTAATTGATCTCTTGCTTCTTTTTGATCTTTGTCGCCACCGGATAATATGTTTGACATTTCTTTAGCTGGGTTGACATCAATTCCTGTCGTCGCTTTAATTGCCACACTTGCTCCGAAGTTTAATGCTTCATTTACAAGTCCTTTTCCTTCCCCATAGGGATTCAGCTTTATAAGCGATACCTTCCCGTCATAAACTTGTCCGGCACTTCTGTTAACTTGCATCTCGCCACTTTTATGTTTTGCTAAGTTTTCTTCTCTTTGTTCTGGAGTTGAATTTTTCATCAGTGACTTGAACTCTTTTCCAGATAATTTTCCGGTCTCGCCAGCAGCTTGTTCTGCCGCAGATTTACTAAATGTTCCTCGGTTCTTAACTGCGTTATACAGCGCTCCAGGCACATCTCTAGCTCCACCGATTTTTGCACCTTTGCTGTTTAATATTTTATCGGCTTTTTCACCTGTTATTCCCCTATCTGATAAATATTTTTCTTGTCCTTCTTTTGCCGCTTTCGCAGATCCAGCCGCCGAACTATCTCCGGTCTCTGCCCTATATTTGCTTGCAGCCGCTTTACCTGCAGAAATCGCACCTCTTGCATTAGAAGAAACTGAGGCATCTTCTTTAGTTTTAGCTGCACGCCTTTCATCAGCAGCCTTTCCATGATCGAATAGTTTGTCATCAAGCCTGCCGACCGTTTTATCGTAGATTCCAAATTCTTTATCAATTTCTTTAGCTGCTTTGCCAGCTGCCTTGGAAACGGCAGCGGCGGCATCAGAAATGCCCTTGCTCATTGCACTAGCACTGAGACCACCAGAAATACTCGCAGCCATATCAGTCATAAAACCTATAAACTGCTTCATCAGCGAGGAGATTACCCAGATAAATAAAATCGTGAAGATTGAAGGAATTCCTTCTGGATTGCCAATATTGCCGACTTGCGAATTGGCATTAGTACGCGGAGGCAATGAGGATATCGTCCAGAAGGACATTAGAGAAACTCTGGTAATGCCAAGATTCATCACCCAGACTTCATCCCAACAAACCTTATAGCCAAGAGACATTTTGATCACTTCATACATCAGCATGTTGAAGAAGGCCAAAGTAATAAGAAGAAAAATTTGCTGCAGAGAAAAGCCAATCAATTGCTTCAGCCAATTATCAAACATATCTTTGGTTTGATTGAAAAGCAGGAAGACAAAGAAGATTGGGCCAACCACAAACATGATCGAGATGAAAACCTGCGCAGTGAGATAAAGCAGAACGGCATTTGCAACTGCATAAATGTAGTGCATGAAGCTCCACAAAATTATCAGACAATAAGCCCAGCCAAAAATGCTCGCGAAGAACAATGCATAAATCTTCTTCTGAACCGCAGATGAGAAGAATAAATTGAAGACGTTGTCGACACTGGTGAAAAGAACTGATTTGTCATAAAGATTACCCGACTCGATTGCAGCGGCTAGATCAGGCGATTCATCGAACGATGCCGCCATCATGAATGAGAGGTAATCCGTTCCTTCTTTAAAGAAGGAGACGAAAAACATTTGGAACCATTCCCAACCCGTCTCTCCAACCATTAAATAAACGAAAGCAATCTTGAAGATGCGGGTAATTATTTCCGTTTGATTTAATTCACTGACACCGAGCAAATAACCAACACCCCAGAAGGTAATCATCACTACTAAACTTACGCTGAGGATTGCTTTATAGCGCGGATCAGCGATCAATAATTTATAAATTCTTTCCGATTGACCGATTGTTGATTCATCTTTAGCTGTATCTGGGTCATCTTGCTTACCATCCATCACTTCAATTACCGGCTTTACCACTGCACTGATAACACTGGAGAGCGAGCCAGCACTTGTATTTTTTACTTTAACGGTGACGTAATATTCACCTGAATTGTTGGAGTATTTATTGGCGCAATAAAATTGCTTTTGGCACGAATCGGATCCTGGAGTTTCATTGCTTTCACAAGTTTTGCCGACATTTGTGGCTATTGTAGAGTTATAATAAGGATTATCCAACTTGATGCCATCATTATCCCCAGATCCACTAATAGAACAGTTCGCAATTTCTGGATCGAGAATTTTGAAAGTTAAACGCAGTTTCTCAATATTATTGGTTGATATTCTTTGTCCGTCTTCAGTTTTTTCCTCCCATTCATCCTCGGAATAATATTCGTAAGTATGACAATAAAACATCGAGCCAAAACTGCTCTGAATGCCTTGAGTAGCTAAAGTACAATCTCCCGTAGTCGAAGCAGAAATTTTATAGAGATAGCCACTAGAATCAAAACCATAATTACCCGTCAGCTCAGGTGATGATCCAGATAGAGTGGAGGAGGTGGGAGATGAAATAGTAACTATTTGAGGTTGACCATCAACAGTGATAGGATTGGATACTTTACACTTATAATCATCATATAAACTTACTTGGCATAATCTCGCCTCCATCCATTGCCCGTTGCTAAATTCTAAACTACCTCTGAAATTAACTCTAATACCATTGGAACCTTTGTAACTTGAGCTGCCATCGGTATTATTTGAGTAGGCATTCCAGATATTATTATTTACATTACTACCATCAAGCATAATGACCCGAAGTCGCGAATCGCTGCTTATTAAATATTGCGAGTAAACACTATATATTTTTTTATCAAACTCATCGAGTTTTTCTGAATCTGAATAACTATCGATGTTGCCGTAATAGCCATTGAATCCATTGAGTTTTACTGCACCCTTGGCTCTTGATGAATTTGCAAGAAAAGCTTCAACTTCATCTGTTGATGCTGCATCTATTGTAGAAGGAATATTGGCAACCTTCCCCT
>CAMBES010000085.1 GCA_945865855.1 Rhizobium sp. Q54
AATAAATCGGAAGTTATTTTAAAACGACATCTGCTGACAGCATTAAAAAAGCTCAACCCAAACTTGCCGGAACTGGCTTATTCTCATGCTATTTTGCAGATTGCAGAAAAATCTGCCGACAAAACTTTGGCGCAAATTAATCAAGAAAAGCACCAACTTTTAACCAAGGGTGTTAAGGTTAGTTTTCGTAATGACAAAGGCGCGATCGAAGAAAAAACGCTGAAGGTTTTTGATTTTAATCATCCGCTGGAAAACGAATTTCTGGCAGTGCGGCAGTTAGAAATTGTTGGCGAACTTTACAATCGTCGCCCCGATGTGATTGGTTTTGTAAATGGTATTCCGCTGGTGTTTTTTGAGTTGAAGGCGCATCACACCAATCTTGCAGCGGCTTACACCGATAATTTGACCGATTACAAAGACACCATCACCAGCCCCTACAAATTCTTTTTAGATTGGAAGCGAGTTGAAGAAGATGAAGAAGGTGTTGTGAGCCTTGACACCATGCTGCGTAGCACTTGCGACCGAACTCGTTTAATTGATTTATTTGAAAACTTTTTACTCTTTGACGGCAAAGATGGCGAGGTGGTGAAAATTATGGCGAAGAATCACCAGTTTATTGGTGTGAATAAAGTGATTGCCCAAATAAAAGATCAGGCGAAGAAAATTGAAGATTTAAAAGGAAAGTTAGGCGTTTTTTGGCATACACAAGGTTCGGGAAAATCTTATTCGATGGTGTTTTTGTGCCAGAAAATTCATCGCAAATTTGGTGGTTCTTACACTTTTTTAATCGTGGTTGATCGCACTGAATTGGAAGGTCAGCTTTACGAAACCTTTACTGGTTGCGGTGCGGTGACTGAAGAAAATATTCGCGCTAAAAACCGCAATCACTTGCGCGAATTGCTGGCGCAAAATCACCGTTATGTTTTTACGCTGATTCACAAATTTTCAATTGATCCACAAAAAGAGCGTGAATATCCGCTGATTACAAATCGCAAAAATATCATTGTTATTTCGGACGAAGCCCATCGCACGCAGGGCGGAAAGTTTGCTCAGAATATGCGCTTTAACGGAATTCCTAATGCTTCTTATTTGGGATTTACCGGCACGCCAATCATTAAAGAAGAGCTAGAGTTGACCAAAAATATTTTTGGTGAATATGTTTCTGTTTATGATTTTAAGCGCGCCATTGAAGATAAGGCGACACTTCCGCTACGCTATTTAAACCGGGGTGAGAAGCTTGGAATTGAAAACCCAGAGCTTGATGAGCGAATGGCTGAAATTATCGAGAATGAAGATTTGGATGAAGATCAGCGCGCTAAATTACAAAGAGAGTTTGCGCGCAATTATCCAATTTTAACCTCGGAAGCTAGATTGGATGCGATTGCTAAAGATTTGGTTTGGCACTTCAACGAGCGCGGCTATCAAGGCAAGGCGATGTTTGTGGCGCTTGATAAGCCAACGGCGGTTAGGATGTGCGATCTGGCGATGAAATATTGGCCGCAATATGTGACTGAATTGAAGAAGAGAATTGAACAGGCGTCGGACAGCCAAGAAGAATTAAAATTGAAACATCAGCTGAAGCGTGTTTTAGAAACTGAAGTTTGCGTGGTTGTTAGTAGCGAGCAAAACGAAGTTGATAGGTTTAGAAAGATGAATTTGGAAATTGAGCCTCACCGTAAAAAGATGGCGAAGCGTGATTTGGAAAAGGAATTTAAGGAAGATGAAAATCCATTCCGTTTGGCGATTGTTTGTGCGATGTGGATTACTGGTTTTGATGTGCCGTGTGTTTCGACTATTTATCTCGACAAGCCGATTAAAGGTCACACGCTGATGCAGACAATTGCTAGAGCCAACAGGGTTTATGATGATGAAAAAGAAAATGGCCTGATTGTTGATTACGGCAATGTTTACAAAAAGCTGGAAGAGGCTTACTCGGTTTATGGCGAAGGTGATAACAAGGGAGCAAAGAATGATGTGAGTGAAAATCCGCAAACGCCGGCGGCAAAATTGGAAGGTTTGGTGGTAGAAATTGAATCTTCAATTGGTGCGGTGAAACAGTTTTTAATTGGTGTGGAATTTGAGCTTGGCGGCTTGGTAAATGCTACAAGTTCAATGGAAAAATTGGCACTAATTCAAAAGGCCATGAATTGCATTTGCTTGAATGAAAAAACCCGCGCTGAGTTTGAATTTATGGCTCGAGATGTGTTTCGTAAATACAAAGCGCTTTATCCAGAAGAGCAAATTAAGCAATTTATCAAAGATCATAATGCCATTGAGGCAATCTACGCGCAGCTGAATCAGAAGGTAAAAAGCGCGGATATTACAAGCGTGATTTGCAGGCTTCAGCAAGAGGTGAATATGAGCGTTGTGGTTGGAGCTTCAAATAATAATGACGACGAATATGTGGATTTAGCGAAGTTGGATTTTGACAAGTTGCGGCAGGCATTTGCCAAATCTAAAAATCAAAACTTGGTGGTTTTTGATCTGCAAAAAGCAATTGAAAGTAAGCTAGAAAAGATGGTGCAGCAAAATCCATTACGGCTGGAGTTCTACGAGAAATACAAAAAAATCATCGAGGAATATAACGATGGCAAAGATCTGCGAGCCGTACAAAGCGCATTCGAGAATTTGCAAAATTTTATGAAGGAGCTTTCTGTAGAGGAATTAAGAGCTATTCACGAAGGGCTAGACCAAGAAACTCTCGCTATTTTTGACTTAATAAGAAAGCCAACCCTGTCCAAAAAAGAAGAGGAAGAAGTAAAAAAAGTTGCGGTAAAAACCCTTCAAATTCTCAAGGAAGAAAAATTAAAAATTGAGCGCTGGCGTGAAAGCACACAAGTGGCCGCACAGGTAAGAACTGTTATTTTCGACAGCATGCAGTGGCTGCCGCAAGAATCTTACATTGATGATGAAGTTAGGCAGAAAAGTGACCAAGTTTATCAGTATATTTATGCAAATTATCCAGGTGGGGATTGCGGATCTTATGCTTCGCTTTAACTCTTAGATTATTTGAAAGATGCAATGAAGCGAAGTCGGCCAAAATATTTCTCATATCACTTCACGATTTGGCTATGCTTCGAACTCAATAAATGGCAGATATTAACGGCGATTTATTGGCTCGTAAAATTATCTAAAATCTTTCACCAGTCACTCTTGCGAAAGTGAGGATTAAGAAAGTAATTATGCATCACCTAGCGCCAATAAACATCCGAACCAATTTCCTTAAGGCGTGAAGCGGTGCGTTTAAAAACTTCGGCGCTGCATAATTTATCGATCGAAGCTCTTGCCAACACGATTAGTGCAACTTTTTTTTCGTAAACTTCGTCGATGAAAAGCATGAAGCGGCGCATTTCATTAACATTTTCTGCGGTTAAAACTGGAAGCTTTAACAAAAAAATTAAATCGAAGTTTTTGCAGATTTCTTGATAATCTGAAGCAGCGAATGGCTGACAACAGAGTTCTTCAAAACTCATCACCGCGATTTTTCCGAAAGTTTTTTTAATCTTTATTTCGCGTCCCCAAACCTTGATTTTAGTTGCTTTGAGCTTCTTGCCCTCAGTGAGATCGGTGATGATATTTTTAACTTCTTCACGATTTTTTTTGTTAGAGATGAAGTAGCGTTTAACCAAGCCTTTTCTGAGTTTGGCGCGATAATCAGTCGATGAATTTAGATGAAGAGTAAGGCAATTTTTTAGTAAAATATTTTTAACAAATTCCAAAAAAACTTCACGCTGCAACCCGTTTTTATAAAGTTTAAGCGGCTCAATATTTGAAGTAAAAACCGCAACAACTCTATGTGAAAATAGGAAAGAAAAAATCCGCGCGAGCAGCATTGCATCAGCGATATCAGTAACTTGAAACTCATCGAAGCAAATTAGTTTTTTGTCCTTCACCACTCTCTGAACCGCCTCAATCAACTCATCTTTATATTTCTTTTTTTCATTTCTGATGTCGCGCAAAGCCTCGTGAATCGCGCGCATGAAGCTGTTGAAGTGAATGTAGATCTTTGGCGTTTTTTTCAGCGAATCGAAAAAGTTTTTCATCAGCATAGTCTTGCCCCGACCAACGCCGCCATGAATGTAGAGGCTTTTTAGCGAATTATGTTTTGATGAGATTATCTTTTTTAAAATACCTTTCGAGATTTGCTCTTCAAGATTCGAGGCAAGTTTATCAAGCTCATTTTTGACTAGAATTTGCTGCGAATCTAACTTCATCTTCTCTTGTTATTATTGTGACAAACCGCCACTGCCAAGGCATCCGCTTCGTCTTCGGTTTTAAAGCCAGCTTTTGGTAACAAAACTTTTATCATCATTTGCACCTGAGTTTTTTCGGCGCGCCCCACTCCAACGATCGCTTTTTTTACCGCCGTTGCCGAATATTCAGAAACTTTCAAACCACACAAAGCAAGGCTAAGAATTAGTGCCCCACGTGCCTGGCCAAGCTTCAAAGAGGATGTGGGATTCATATTAACGAAAGTTTCTTCTATCGCCGCTTCATCGGGCTGATAAAGTTTTACCAGCTTCACAATTTCTTGATGAAAGTGCTCCAACCTTGTTGCCATTGGATCTGATGGTGAAGAATAAATCGTTTCGGAAGCGATGAAGGTAAGAAGATTATTTTTTACTTCGATGATGCCGACGCCTGTTTTTGTAAGGCCGGGATCGATACCGATGATTTTCATTTTTTAAACTGAGAAAAGCTGACTTTTTTAAAGTTGATTTTATTCGGGTTAAAGTCTCCAGAATCAATCTTCTTATTTACGGGGATGATGCAACTAGCCTTATCTTGCGAGCATCCCAGCATTAATTCTTTGATGGTTTTTGCTTAGCTAATAATTCCTTATTTCGCAGCCTAAATCCATGGCCTATCATATTCAGGAGCCTCTTCAGAAAGTGGCGCAGAAGGAATATCAGCGTAAGTTTCGCCGTTCATTTTAATCACCACGCGGCCAGTTTCGGTAACGATTCCGATCACCGCAAAGTCAAGGCCCCACTTATCAAAAATGGCTTGTGCAACGCTTTCTTTTTCCGGCTTGATGATCATAAGCATTCTTTCTTGCGACTCAGAAAGCATTATTTCGTAAGGGTTCATGCCAGTTTCGCGTTGCGGAACTTTTTCAAGATTAAGCTCAATTCCAGTGCCGCCTTTTCCCGACATCTCGAATGAAGATGAGGTTAGGCCCGCCGCTCCCATATCTTGAATTGAAAGAATGCAATCCAACTTCATCAATTCCATGCAGGCTTCGAGCAAAAGTTTTTCGGCAAAAGGATCTCCAACTTGCACTGTCGGACGCTTATCTTCATCGCCCTCTTTGAACTCATCAGAGGCCATAACAGCGCCATTAATGCCGTCGCGACCAGTTTTCGAACCAACATAAACAACGGAAGCGCCAACTTGTGAAGCGGCGGAGTAAAAGATTTTATCAGAGTCAGCAAGACCAACAGTCATCGCATTTACGATGATATTGCCATTGTAGCTTTTATCGAAAGTTACTTCACCGCCAACAGTTGGAACGCCAATGCAGTTGCCATAACCGCCAATTCCATGCACCACACCATTAACGAGTTGCTTAGTTTTTGGATGATCAATATCGCCGAAACGCAGCGCATTTAAATTGGCAATTGGCCGCGCACCCATCGTGAAAACGTCACGAAGAATTCCGCCAACACCAGTCGCCGCACCTTGATATGGCTCGATAAATGAAGGGTGGTTATGACTTTCCATCTTAAAAATAACCGCCTGCCCATCGCCGATATCGATAACGCCAGCATTTTCTCCTGGTCCGCAAATAACCCATGGCGCTTGAGTATGCATGGTTTTAAGCCATTTCTTTGTCGACTTGTAAGAGCAATGCTCTGACCACATAGCCGAAAAAATTCCAAGCTCAGTAATGGTTGGGGTGCGACCAAGAATATCTAAAACTTTTTGGTATTCGTCGGTTGTTAGGTTGTGGTCTTTAACCAGTTGCGGCGTGATTTCGACGTGTTTCATTTTTTAATATTTTTTACTTAGGAGAATATTTTTTTCCTTGATCCTAGCTTTTGCAGGATGGAAGCCCACAGGAATGTTGTTACTAGTTTTTCTGGATCCCCGCCTTCGCGGGGATGACG
>CAMBES010000086.1 GCA_945865855.1 Rhizobium sp. Q54
GGCGTTTATCAGCATTGCAAAAGTAATCACTTGAAGCGATATTTGTGCGAGTTCGACTTTCGCTATAACACGAAAGAAATCACGGACTCAGAACGCACCGAAGCAGTATTGGCGTGCGTTATGGGTAAACGATTAACTTACAGAATCTCATCAATAGCAGTATGAAAAACACACTAAATTTCGACAAACTACAAAAAAGCGCCAACATCTTCATTCAGCTAAATATGCTGAAAGGCTACGAGTTCTTAGATAAATCTGGCGCGATCATAAATCTTTTTCACAAAGACAGTAAGCCTCCAATTTTTCAAATGGATCAAACGGGATTAATTTTTGCCGAGCCGGCGGTAGGCATCCAAAGCATCACCATTAACATCAACAGCATTCAAGCAGCTTTGCTTTATGATGGAAATTTCAATACCGTAATTGAGGAATTCATTAAAAAAGCAGACGCAATTACCACTGTTTTAGGAGTTGGCTCAATTTCCAGAATCGGATTAAGAACAAATTTTACTCACTACTTTGACGAGGAGGAAGATTTTAGAAATTACTTTGAAGAAAGGGTGAAATTCAAAGAATTTATCAATGCGTCAATCGTTCTAAAAACCAAAATTAACGACAAATTTTTAGCAAAAATTCGGATAGTTCCGATTGAAAATAATAAGGACAGCAAGAAGGGAGTTTTGCTCGATATTGATATTTATTTGGAGAAGGAAGAGTCAATGTCGGAGGCGGGGGAGAACTTTAAGGCGATGTGCGGTAGTCTAGAAGAAACTGTGAAAAAATATGTTTAATTTCCTGACTAAGATTAACGAGAATAACAAGCTATCCTCAACTGCCTTGGCGATCTCTGTTTTATGCGTTGGCTGTTATTTGACGACCCACGCTGGAACTGACGACAGAATTCTCTACACGGGATTGGCTCTAATTGCGATTATGGGACTCCTGACGGTGGATGCTTACTACAAAAGCTCGATCAAAGAACATTACGAATCAGTCATCAAACACCATGATAAAATGCTTAACGATTCGAGAAGCGAAAATAAGTCCAATAAGGCTCTGATAAGCGATACCATGAAAACCATGAATGTACAAGCTAAGAAAGACGAAGACTACAAATCATTGGTTGAGTAATGACAAATAAACCAAAGAAAAAACAGCCTAAAAAATCCCAACACGACCTCTTCAAAGAGACGGCAAAGGATCATAGCTGCGATGAGAAATTCGACCTAAAAAAGGCGATTATCAATCTTACAAAACCAAAGAAATCTTCAAAATGAGTAATGATGTAAAGCTCTCAATCAAAATAGAGAACAACAATCCAATAGAATTAAATCAGCTTACTCTTTCTCTAAACGCATTGGCTCGCCAATATGACAGCTTTCTAAGAAAGAGCGAAAACTTTGATTACCACAAGACGGAGAGAAAGCTGTATATTTCAAAGCTAGAAAGTGGCTGTATTTATGCGGAATTAGTGCCCGCAATAGTTCCGCTACTAAGCGATATGAACTCAATCTTCTCGTTCGGATCTTACCTTAAAAACATCTACGATTACTTCTTGGGAAAAGAGGAAAAAATAAATCACAGCATAACGAAAAGTGACTGTGATGATTTTTCAGAAATAGTAGCTCAGACCGCCAACGATTCCGGCAGTACCATAAACATAGACGTTAAGGGCAATAACAACACTGTCTTGTGCCCAATAATTACGGTTAATTCCCTCGATTCAAATGCCATACAAAACAAGATAAGGAAGTATGTCGAGGGTATTGATGAGACTCCCAAATCTTACACGAAAGAGCTAATGTATTGGGCTAACGCCGCCTTTGTTAAGCAAAAAACGACCGACAAAGTTATTATCGAAAAGATAGACAAGAAGCCAAAGAAAGTCGTTTTTCTTAACGACCACGAGAAGTCAGTTGCGACTTCTTACAATTCGAGGTTCCCAAATAAACAATGGCAGGACTTGGCTTATATTGTGGATGTAGAGGTTTCTTATATTCAGGACTCCCCAAAAGAATACAAAATTACAAAACTCTACAAAGAGGAAATTTTCGATCCTCAGGAGAATTGATTTTTTCTTGGCTTGGTAGTGTCAAGTATATAAACGCGTAAATTTAAGAGTTATTCCTGCGAAAGCGACAATCCAAGAAAATTCCAGTAACGTTGAAAAGCCTTCTTGATCAAAGCCTTTCACAAAAAACTAAGGGTGAAAGATCGGAAATAATTACAGAACCAAATTGGTAAATTTTACAGGGATGACAAAAGTAAGTTTGTCTTGCGGGGGGTGAATTTATTTAGCATTCGTAATCAGCGACAACAAGGCCATGCGAATAAAAACTCCGTAATTGGCTTGAGCAAAATATTTTGCTTGCGGCAACTCATCAATTTCTGGATCGATTTCGCCGGTGCGCGGCAAGGGGTGAAGCACAATCAAATCTTTTTTCCCTTGGGCTAAAAGTTTTTTATTCACACAATAAACATCATTCGCTTTGGTGAGTTTATCTTTGTCGAAGCGTTCAAATTGAGTGCGAGTGACGTAGAGAATATCGAGATCTTTTATCGCGCCTTCCAAATTTGATGTCTCTTCGATCTTACAGCCATGTTGCTCAAAATCTTTTTTGCTTTCTGCATCAAGCGCCAAAGATGCGTGAGAAATCAAAGTGAAATGATTTTTAGAATAACGCGTAAGTAGCTTCATCATTGAATGCACAGCGCGACCATGCTTTAAATCGCCAAGCACGCCGATGCGTAAATTATCTAGTTTTTTCTTCTCGCGGAAAATTGTGTAGAGGTCGACAAGAGATTGTGTTGGATGTTGATTTGAGCCATCTCCCGCATTAATCACCGGCACCGTTGCATATTTCGCCAACTCTTCCGCCGAGCCAATTTTGGGGTGACGCATCACAATTACGTCGGCGTAATTACTCATGATGCGACCAGTGTCGGCAAGGCTTTCGCCCTTTGCTACCGAAGAAGTTTGACCATCTTCGAGCGAAATAATTCTGCCGCCAAGCCTGTGCATTGCCGATTCAAAAGAGAAGCGCGTGCGCGTGCTTGGCTCAAAAAATAAAGTTGCGAGAATGGTGTTTGGGCAGTCTTGTTGTGGTCTGACGTAATATTTGTCAGCGAGAGCAAAAAGTTTTTCAATGTCACTTTCTTTGATTTGATTGGAATCAAGAAGATGTCTAAAAGAAAGCTGGCTCACGTTACTCCTTTTTTGGTTGTTGCTTGATTTCGTTTAGTGGGAAGTAAGGCACAACACCAGATTTTGAGGCGCTCTTGTCGATGAAAACCTTATCCATATCGCGGTAAATTTTTTCCATTGTTTCAAGATAGATGCGTTTTTTAGTCACCTGTTTGGCCTTCGAATATTGATTGTAGACGGCATTAAATCTTCCCGCTTCACCCTGAGCGTTAGCGACTACTTCTTTTTCGTAAGCTTCCGCTTGTTCTTTGGCTTGAGCAGATTCGCCACGTGCGCGCGGAATAATGTCGTTAGCGTAAGATTGCGCTTGGTTGATTTCTTTTTCCTTGTCGGCTTTAGCAGTTTGAACATCGCGGAAAGCATCAATTACTTGCGCAGGTGGATCAACACGACGCAGCTGAACTAACACCACCCGAATTCCCGCGCCGTAAGCATCAAGAATTTCTTGGAGCAGAGTTTTTGTCTCTTGCTCGATTTTACTTTTACCGTCTGAGAGCGCGCTAGCAATTGGTGTGCGAGCAATGATTTCGCGCATCGCGCTTTCAGTAGATTTACGAATACTTTGATTTGGTTCGACGATATTGAAGGTGAAATCCTTGATGTCGGAAATTTGCCACTGCACTTGGAATTCAATGTCGACGATATTTTCATCGCCGGTGAGCATTAAACTTTCGGCGTTAAAATCGCGATTATCTGATTTTTTTTTGCTCGAAGAAAAACCGAATTCTTCAGTGTTAACCGAGGTAACGCTTTTCTTAATCACTTGGCCGAAAGGGTAAGGAATGTGATAATTTAGCCCAGGTGTTGCAACTTTGTAAAATTTACCGAAGTAGAGCAGAACAGCATTTTCATCAGTATCAACTTGGTAAAGACCAAGTGAGAGCCAAAGAAATGAGATGCCAAGAATAACAAGTCCAACTAGGGATTTTGGTGATTTACCATTTTGCGCTGAGTCGAAAAAATTTTTCATGCGCTCGAAACTTTTTTTGAAAAAATCTTCAAAATCATCTTGTGGATTTCCTCTTGGATCTCTTGGTGGAGGAGATTTTTTTTCTCCGCCAGAATTTCCGCCAGAATTATTTTCAGAACCGTTAGGTTTAGAGTTGTTAGGTTTTTGATTACCAGCACCGCTCCATGGGCCCCAAGGGCCGGAGTTCATCAGAAGTTTTAGCATGTTTGTTAATTTTATTTTTTTCGCGTTATTTTTGCGAAGGCAGAGATTGTAAAAGTTTAGTTATTTATTTTTAATCAGTCCGAGTTTTTTCATCTCGTTTTTTATTCTTGTTTGCGCCGCGATTGAAGGTGCAGTTAGCGGAAGACGAACTTCTGCACTGCACAATCCAATTAGACTTGCCGCGTATTTTATTGGGATTGGGTTGGTCTCGCAAAACATCGCGGCATGCAGTGCGGTTAGTTTATCTTGAAGAGCAAGTGCAGTTTTGTAATCGCCGCGCATTGTCGCTTTTTGTAAGTCAGAAACAATTTTTGGCGCGATGTTGGCAGTAACCGAAATTACGCCATTTCCACCCATTGCATTGAAGCCTACAACTGTCGCATCTTCACCAGAAAGGTAAGAAAATTTTTTCTTGATTAAGAGGCGTAAAGAGGCGACGCGAGCGAGATCTCCGGTTGCATCTTTAATGCCGACGACATTTTTTAATTCAGAAATTCGTGCTAAATTTTCGTCAGAAATGTTAATCACCGCCCGGCCAGGAATATTGTAGATGTAAAGCGGAATGCCAATTTTATCTAGCGCTTTGAAATGTTGAAATACGCCCTCAGGAATTGGCTTATTGTAGTAAGGCGCAACGATTAAGCATGAATCAGCGCCAATTTTTTTTGCGTGCTTCGTCATCATCACCGCTTCTTCCGTCGAGTTAGATCCGGTGCCTGCCATTACTTGAATTTTTCCACGAGCAAATTTTACACAGTTCTCAATTACAGAATTATGCTCCTCGTGAGTTAGCGTTGGAGATTCGCCAGTTGTGCCACAAGGAACAATTCCATCAATTCCATTTTCGATTTGGAATTTAACAATTTGTTCCAAAGATTTTTCGTCGATCTTATTTTTTTTGAAAGGTGTGACAATCGCGGTGTAAGTCTCGGTTGTTGATTTCATTTTTTTTTAATTGATTTTGCCTCAGTACAATTTCCCTCCCATTATAATTCAATCAAGAGCCAATGAGTTCCGACTTAGTTTCTTCACAATATTTTCCGATTTTATTATTTTTAATCGTCGCAATCGGCCTTTCTTGCGCCGTGCTTCTGATTCCGTTTTTGCTCAACAAATTACGCCCAGATCCTGAGAAAAATTCTCCTTACGAATGCGGTTTTGAAGGCGAGGGGCCAGTGCGCAATGAGTTCGAAGTTCAGTTTTATCTCGTTGCGATTCTCTTCATTATTTTTGATCTCGAAGTGGCTTTCCTTTTTCCTTGGGCCGTATCTCTGGGCAAAATCGGCGTCTTTGGTTTTTGGTCAATGATGGTTTTTTTAACCGTATTAACCGCCGGCTTCATTTACGAATGGAAGCGTGGAGCGCTTGAGTGGAGATAGATTTAACTTTGCTTCTTAGTTTTTAGCTGCGGCAACTTGTCTTCCTTCTCTAGAGCGCGCAGGGTTGCGTTTAGATTCTGCTAAAGTTCAACCGCTCTCGCTCGAGTAAAAGCCTAACACTGGGACATTTTGCAACAAATTTTAGTTGAGAATTTTTCTGATCTGCAGGCGCATTTTGATCTTCTAATAATTTATACTTTGCACAATTTATTGCTCGATTTTCGAAATAATTTTTTGCAGTTAAGTGAGGGGTTTTTTGTAATTATT
>CAMBES010000087.1 GCA_945865855.1 Rhizobium sp. Q54
TTATTGGTACGCAGCAAACAAGCCAATTAGCTAGCATTTTGGCGGCGATGAAACTCTCAAAATTTTCGCAAGAAATTAAAATTTGTTCACTTGCGCCTGACTCAAAATCTTTTTTCAAAAATTCAGCGGAAGAAAAAATCAAACAAGAAAGCAGGGAAAATAAAATAATGACTAAACTGTCTTGACCTTGCGAGAGTAGAGAGAAACTCGAGAGAAAAATTAAGAAGAATAAAAAACTCGCCAAAATTCGTGAGGTTTGGCGAAAATTAATTCTGAGTTCGTGTGAAAGAAGGATGAAAAAAATTTGCATTTGAGTTTTGTTTTTCTGGATCCCCGCTTTCGTGAGAATTTTACTTAAAGTTAGGTGGTCTATTTTGATCCATCACTTGATAAGCAAGAATTTGGGAAGATTTAATTAGTTCGTTTGGGTCTTTGCGACAATGATTTTAACTGCCCGCAAGCTGCCATCACGTCGTCGCCGCGAGTCTTGCGAATCGGCGAAATTAGCCCAGCATTTTTTAGAATTTTTTGAAAGTTTTCAATTCGATTATTGCCACTGCGTCCATAGCCACAGCCGTCCCATGGATTAAATGGAATTAAATTAATCTTCACGTTTAGATTAAATTTATTGATCAAATCGATTAATTCCTTCGCGTGTTTTTCATGATCATTCACCTCATTAAGCATCACATATTCGAAGGTTATTTTCTGATTCGGATTTTCGCGATTGTAAGTTTTGCAAGCGGCAAGCAAATCTTTGAGCGGGTATTTTTTATTGATCGCCATTATATCAGTTCGAAGTTCATCATTCGTGGCATGAAGCGATATTGCCAAATTTGTTTTTAGCTCAGTTGAGCTGCGTAAAATTTCTGGAACTAACCCAGAAGTTGAAATCGTGATTCGACGCGCAGAGAGACCAACTCCATCTTCATCATTTAAAATTTTTACTGCTTTTGCGACATTTTCGTAATTGAAAAAAGGTTCGCCCATGCCCATGAATACTATGTTGGTGAGTTTGCGATTACCCTGATCCCAATCATTAATTAAATCTTTGGCGAGTAAAATTTGTGCCACGATTTCGTGGAATTCTAGATTTCTAACCAAGGTTTGCGTGCCGGTGTGACAGAATTTGCAAGCTAATGTGCAGCCCACTTGCGACGAGATGCAGAGAGTGCCCCGGGTTTCTTCAGGAATGAAAACTGCCTCGACCTCTCGACCATCAGGAAATTTTACAAGAAATTTTCTAGTGCCGTCGAGAGAGATAAAATCTTTAGAAATTTGCGGTCGCTCGAGTGAAAAATTTTGCGCCAAAGTTGTGCGTAATTCTTTTTTGATGTTGGTCATTTCATCAAAAGATTTAACGCCGTGAGCGTAAATCCAATTCCAAATCTGCTTGGCGCGAAAGCTAGGCTCGCCTAACTTTGCGAGCTCAGAAAATAATTCTTCTTTGGTGAGATGTGTAAGATTGGTCACAAGATTAGTTATGTTTATTTGTTTTTTGTTCTTTACGTGTCATCCCCGTTAAGGCGTGAATTGAGAAGAGGTGATACTCGGATTAATTGAACAAACATTTCAGATCCTTGCCCCAGATTATCACCTTTAGAGAGATGAAAAATCAGGGATTAATTTTTGAATCAAAAACCCATCTGCGGTAATTTCTGCCTTAACTCCCAAGAGTAGTGGCAGCATGTTTTTACTATGTCCGAGGCATTTGGTTTTTTCTTGAAAAACTGGCGCGATTCCGGCGAGTTTTTCAGTAAATTTTTTAATCGCGATTGCGATATTTTTTGCTTTGGGTGTGCCGTGCGGATTGGCTTTAAGAAAATTTCCCAAGACTACCGCGCGCGGTTTTTTCTTTGTTTCTTTAGCGATTGTTACGATCTGATGGAAATAGCGATCAAGCCTCTCGCCATCCTCTCCCTCATCTTCTAGAAAGAGAATTTTCTTTTCCCAGTCGAGCTGATTTTCAGTGCCGAAATTATTGGTTAAAACAGAGATGCAGCCGCCGACGATTAGTCCGGTTAGTTGATGTCCACCAGTTGTTAGTGAATATTTTAACTCTTTGGTTTTGCCAAAAATTAAATCTAAAATTCCTTTTTCAGATTTTTTTGAAACTGTTCCGCAAGCAAGCTGGATCATCATCGGCGCACTAATTACTTGCCAGTTCCATTGCTGAATTAAAAAAGTATTGAGCACGGAAATATCAGAAAATCCGATGAAAATTTTTGGTGTTTTTGGTTTTTTCATTTTTTGCAGCAGAGGTAAAATTTCAGCGCTGCCGTAGCCCCCACGAGTACACCAAATTATTTTTGAATCTTTGCTTTCTATGGATTTTTTTAATTGTTCGAAGCGTATTTCGGCGTTAATTGAAGCAAATTCGTTAGTTAATTTTTTGCTGACACTCGTTTCTTTTTCTAAAAAAATTCTTGGCCTTAATCCGATTTTTTTTACGTAATTTTTTATTTTTTCTAATTCATCGCAAGTACATGCCATTCCTGGTGATACAATGTCGACAAGATCATTTTTTCTGAGCATTTTTTGGGAGAGAAAGAAGTTTACAATTAGCTGCTTAAGCCTGTAATTTGGGCCGAAATTTTCCAATCAAAATTTCTTAGAAAATGTCTAAAGAGCGAGTCATTATTTTTGACACAACTTTACGCGATGGTGAGCAAGCTCCAGGTGCGACAATGAATTTGGAAGAGAAATTATTAATTGCGAAAACATTAGAAAAAATGGGTGTTGATGTAATTGAAGCGGGTTTTCCGGCGGCTTCCAATGGTGATTTTGCTGCGGTTCATCGCATCGCTTCGGTGATTAAAAATTCAACAATTTGTGGCTTAGCGCGCGCTAAAAAATCTGACATTGAAAGAACGGCGGAAGCAATTTTATCTGCAGCAAGGCCGCGTATTCACACCTTCATCGCCACTTCGCCAATACACATGAAGTTCAAATTGAAAATGGGTGAAGAGCAAGTGTTAGATTTAATTAAAGAAAGCGTTTCTTTGGCGCGAAATCTTTGTGCAGAAGTTGATTGGTCACCGGAAGATGCAACGCGTTCAAAGCCTGATTTTTTATTCAAAGCGATTGAAACAGCTATTAGTGCTGGAGCTAACACCATCAATATTCCAGACACTGTTGGTTATACAACGCCAGACGAATATTTTGCTTTGATTTCGGCAATTAAAAACAACGTAAAAAATATCGACAAGGCAGTAATTTCAGCGCATTGCCACAATGATCTCGGTTTGGCAGTTGCAAATTCTTTGGCAGCAATGCTTGCAGGCGCAAGGCAAATTGAGTGCACAATAAATGGCATCGGTGAGCGTGCTGGAAATGCAGCGCTCGAAGAAATAGTAATGGCGATCAAAACTCGTGGTGATTTTTACAAAGTTGAAACTGGCATCGACGCCACAATGATTTCGCGCGTTTCAAAATTAGTTTCAACAATCACCGGTTTTACAATTCAGCCAAACAAGGCAATTGTAGGAGCCAACGCTTTCGCGCATGAAAGCGGAATTCATCAAGATGGCGTGCTCAAGCATCGCGAGACTTACGAAATAATGACGCCGCAATCTGTCGGTTTGGAGAAAATACAATTGCGACTTGGTAAACTTTCTGGTCGCGCGGCCTTCAAAGATCGGATCAAAGAAATCGGCTATGAACTCAGCGACGAAGCAGTTGATTCTACCTTCAAAAAATTCAAAGATTTGGCCGATAAGAAAAAAGAAATTCTTGATGAAGATCTAATTTCTTTGGTCGATGATTCACTTGTAAACAGCAAGTCACGCTACCAATTACTTGAGCTTGAAGTGAAATGTGGCAGTCGCAAAACAACGGAAGTTTTGATCAAAATAAAAATTGACAGCGATGAGGTCGAAACTAGCTTCCGATCAGGCGAAGGATCAGTTGATACCATCTTTTCTGCCATCAAAAAACTAATTCCTCACAGTGCTAACCTTGATTTATATCAGGTTCAAGCAGTGACCGAAGGAACTGACGCACAAGCAAATGTTGTCGTGCGTTTAAAACAGAATAATCGAATTTTTTCTGCAAGTGGCGCTGATACTGATGTGCTTACCGCGTCAGCAATCGCCTATATTAATTGCCTTGATAAGCTAAATAAAATTTAATCATGTTTTCTTTCTCAAAATTTTTCTCATTCACTTCAAAAGATATCGCGATTGATCTCGGCACGGCAAATACTCTGGTTTATGTGCGTGGACAAGGCGTAGTTTTAAACGAGCCATCAGTTGTTGCAGTATTGCATGAGGGCGGAAAGCTGGTCCCATGCGCTTTCGGTGGCACAGCGAAGATGATGTTAGGGCGCACCCCAGCAAAGATCGACGCCATTCGCCCACTTAAAGATGGCGTGATCGCAGACTTCAAAATCGCCGCGGAGATGATTAAATATTTTATCCGTGAAGTGAATCAAACCAAGAGCTGGCTTGGCCCACTCATTATTATTTGCGTTCCATCGGGTTCAACTCCAGTCGAAAGAAGGGCGATTCAAGATGCGGCAGAAGGTGCTGGCGCTAATGAAGTTTATTTGATTGAAGAGCCGATGGCAGCAGCAATTGGCGCAAATCTTCCAGTGACCGAGCCCACAGGCTCAATGATCGTCGACATTGGCGGCGGCACAACTGAAGTTGGAATTCTTTCTCTTGGCGGCATTGTTTACTCGCGTTCTGTGCGGGTTGGTGGCGATAAAATGGATGAAGCTATCATCGCTTACATTCGTCGTTACCATAATTTATTGATCGGCGAATCAACTGCAGAACGCATCAAAAAAACAATCGGCGCAGCTTGTCCTCCACAAGAAGGAGATGGCGCAACTATTGAAGTGAAAGGCCGCGATCTTTCCAACGGCATTCCAAAAGAAATGATTTTGACCGAAAGACAAATCTCTGAAAGTTTGATGGAGCCAGTCGAACAAATTGTTAACGCAATCAAAGTTGCGCTCGAATGCACTCCTCCAGAACTTTCTTCCGACATCGTTGAGCGCGGTATTGTGCTTTCTGGCGGAGGAGCTCTTTTGAAAAATCTTGATTACGTTGTTCGCCAAGCAACAGGCTTGCCAGTTTTTGTTGCCGAAGATCCTTTGCTTTGTGTTGTTAATGGTTGTGGCAAAGTTCTTGAAAATACCAAAATGTTTAGAGCAACTCTCTTCAGACAAGATTAGTGCAACATCTCAACTTCAGTAACAAGCGAGTAAATTATAGTATAAAACACAGTTTCGGTTTGGTTTTTAACAAAATCGAAACTGTTTTTTTTAGCTTCTTGTGCGTGGTTTGTTTGGTTGTTTCTAAAGCTGATCACGATTTTTCGCGCGATGTGTCTTCGGTATTTGTTAATATTTCTCTGCCCGTTGCAAAATTTGCTGCTTTTCCATTCAACGTTGCCTTCAGTTTAGTTACTGACTTCGGCGAGTTGGTGCGAGCCAAAGAAGAAAATCAAAATCTTAAAGAGGAGTTAGAAAAACTCAGATCTTTTTACATCAAATCACTAAACATCCATCAAGAGAATAAGGATCTGCGCGAAATGCTGCAGTTTGTCTCATCGAAAAGTGCGAATTTCAAAGTTGCACAAATTATTGGAAGATCGCGCCCGCTTTTTAATCAGAAAATTTTTATTGATGCCGGAGAAGATCGTGGCTTGAAAGAGGGCGAGATTATTACTGGAAAGCGCGGCGTGATCGGAAGGGTTGCCGAAGTTTACGAAAATAAATCACATATTTTTTTGCTGAATGATGCGATTTCGCGAATTCCTGTCATCACTTCCCAAGCCAGAGCCAAAGGCATTTTAGCTGGTAACGGTAGTGGCATGATGGAGATTTTATATTTGCCAAAAAATCACGATATTCAAGTTGGCGAGATGATATTTACCTCAGGAGATGGAGATACTTTGCCGCCAGGACTTCTTGCCGGAGTGGTGATTAAGATTAATAAGGACTCTGTTCTAGTTTCGATGGTAGAAGATGTGAATAATGCTGATCTGGTGACAATTCTGGCTTATTAAATT
>CAMBES010000088.1 GCA_945865855.1 Rhizobium sp. Q54
TTCAGTGTAATGCGACAACGCATTGACTGAGCGAATGGCCATTAGCGGGCCTTCAAAAGTGCTCATCCCGTAGAAGGCAACTGCCGTGACCAAGAAGCGTAAAACTGGATCTGTGCGCAATTTATCCCAAGCGCCGGAAAGAGTCATGATGCCATTGATCATGCCGCCCCAAGATGGCATCCAGAGCATAATTGAAAATGTCATTCCGAGAGTTTGTACCCAGTCAGGAAGTGAAGTGTAATGCAAGTGATGCGGGCCAGCCCAGATGTAAATGAAGATCAAAGACCAGAAGTGCAAAATCGAAAGTCGATAAGAATAAACCGGACGCTCGGCGCGTTTCGGAATGAAGTAATACATCATTCCGATGAAGCCCGCAGTGAGGAAAAATCCGACAGCATTATGGCCATACCACCATTGAATCATCGCGCTTTGTACGCCGCCAAAAATTGGGTAACTCGCCGTTCCATCTAAGCGAAGTGGAATCGCAAGATTATTAACGATATGCAAAATCGCGACGGTAACGATGAAGGCGAGATAGAACCAGTTCGCGACATAAATGTGCGGCTCAGTGCGACGCTTCACGGTCATCACAAAAACTAAAAAATAGCAAACCCAAACAATCACCAGCCATAAATCTGCGTACCATTCTGGCTCTGCATATTCTTTGGCTTGAGTAACGCCATTAATGTAACCAAATGCCGCCATTAAAATGAAGGCTTGATAGCCAAAGAAGATGAATTTGTGTAATCCGTCTGAGCCCCAAAGCCTTGCCTGACAAGTGCGTTGCACAACGAAGAAACTAGTTGCAAAAAGCACATTTCCGCCGAAAGCAAAAATTACTGCTGAAGTGTGAAGAGGGCGTATGCGGCCAAAGCTCAGCCATTCGACATTAAAATTTAAAACTGGAAATGCGAGTTGCATCGCGATTAAAACGCCAACGCTAAACCCAACAATTCCCCAAAATGTTCCAGCAATGGTGAAGAGTTTGATGATATCGTAGTTGTAAGAAACCGGACCGCTTTGGGTAGATGTCATGTTAAAAAATTAGTTTAATCGCCATCAGAGCAAGTATGATTCCATTGAGCATAATCAATGCCTTGGCGATAATTTTAAATTCAGAAAATTTTTGTAAAAAACTTCCGCCGCAAGCCGTTAAAAACAACGACGGAAATGTTGCAAGACCAAAAAAACACATCCCGATTGCGGCTAAAAATGGATTGGAAATTGCCGCTGAAATTAGAAATGCGCCGTAAAGAAGTCCGCAAGGAATGAACCCTAAAATTAGACCGAGAATATATCCTCTTAAGCCGCGCGGCTTCTGGAATAAAAGGCTAATTTTTTTCAGACTAAAAAACGCAACGCGTTGTAGAATTGGCGATTTAAATGACAATTTTAATTTCCCTCCGAAAACGAGGCTAAAGAAAAATGCCGAGGCTAGTGTAAGTAAAAAAGCCGAGAGAAATCTGAAGCCAACTAAGTCGCTAATATTTTCAGCAAGAAGCGAAGAGAGAAAGCCAATTAATGAGTAAGTTGTAATGCGGCCAAATTGGTAAGGAAGTAACGCGAGATTTTTTAATCTCTCGAAACCATAAAATTTTTCGAGAGGAAGTTGCGCTAAGCGATTTGTCGTTTGCGTAATTACAAATGGACCGCACATGCCAACACAATGAGTAAATCCGCCGAAAAACCCAAGAGAGGTCAGAGAAAAAATTAACGTAAAATCGTTTGGCATTTTTTAATACAGGTTGTCATCTTAAAAGGCGTAAAAATCACTAAATTTCCTCAAAACAATTACCACAAAACTATCATTTTTTATCATCTCCGCAAAGTTGGGGATTAAGGATGGTGAGTTCTTTGCAAAAAACAGTTTAATAATATTTCCTCAAAAACATGAAAATAAACTTCGCCTCGCAAATCGGTAATTCTTTGTCTCAAGTTTTACCAAGGGTTTTAGTTTTAACTGAAGAAGAGGTCAAAAAATCTACTTCTAAAGCAGTTAAATTTGCTAAAGAAAATTTCTCCTTCGAAGGAAAATTTGGTCAGTCTGCTTTAGTTTCTGAAACAGTCTTGATTGGCGCTGGAGTAGCAAAAAAAGTTGATGAGCTTGCTCTCCAAAAAATTGGCTCAAGCATTGTTGCCTTTTTGAATTCAGTAAAAATCAAACAAGCTGCAGTTTTATTTGAATCAAAAGATCTCGCTCAAGTTGCTTTTGGCGCGCTTTTACAGTCTTACCGCTTCAACAAATATTTCGAAAATAAAAAGAAAGACAAAGAGCTTAAGATCGAATCGTTAACTTTTGTTACCTCAGATTCTTCTAAGATTCAGAAAGAATTTGCGCCGCTAAAAATTCTTGCAGAAAATATTTTCTTTGTTCGTGATTTAGTCTCTGAGCCCTCGAATGTCTTACATCCAGAAAGCTATGCCGAGATTTGTGAAACTTTGAAAAAAGACGGTTTGGAAGTTCAGGTTTTTGGTGAAGCAGAAATGACTAAGCTCGGCATGCATTCTTTACTTGGCGTTGGTCAAGGCAGTTACAAAGAATCAAAAATGGTTATTCTCAAATGGAATGGTGGCAAGAAAGGTGAGGCGCCTTTGGCCTTTGTTGGTAAGGGAGTCACTTTCGACACTGGCGGAATTTCAATCAAACCATCAGCCAACATGGAAGACATGAAAACCGACATGGGCGGAAGTGCCGTTGTTGTTGGTTTGCTGCGCAACCTCGCGCAACGTAAAGCAAAAGTTAACGTCGTCGGCGCGATTGGTTTGGTAGAAAATATGCCCTCAGGAAATGCGCAGCGCCCAGGTGATGTTGTGCGCTCAATGTCGGGTCAAACAATCGAAGTGATCAACACTGACGCGGAAGGAAGGTTAGTCCTAGCTGACGTTCTTCACTACACCAATACGAAATTCAAACCCAAATTCATTGTTGATTTAGCGACCTTAACTGGTGCAATCATTGTTGCCTTGGCTGATGTTTATGCTGGATTATTTTCTAACGATGACGAGCTCGCGAAAAAAATTGAAAGCTGTGGAATTAAGGTTGGCGAGCGCGCATGGCGCCTTCCACTCGGCGAAGAGTATGACGAAATGATCAATTCCGACATCGCCGACATGAAAAACGTCGGTTCTGGCCGCGGTGCTGGCAGCACAACTGCGGCGCAATTTCTCAAGCGTTTCGTTGGCGAAACTAAATGGGCACATCTTGACATTGCTGGTGTTGCCTGGAGAGGAAAGGGCGACGCAATGGCGGTCAAAGGCGCTAGTGGTTACGGCGTTAGACTCTTGAATGAGTTGGTAAAAACTTACGAAAAATAATCAGCTTAACGTCGGTCGATCGGCGGAAAAAAAATCATTAAATGAAAAAATTACTAATTCGCGGCGGTAGAAAACTTGAAGGTGTTGTTGATATCGCTGGCGCAAAAAATGCCGCTCTACCTTTAATGGTGGCGGCATTTTTGACTGACGAAAAGCTTACTCTCACAAACGTTCCACAAGTTTCTGACATTGCGACAATGGCGAATTTGCTTGAGAATCTGGGCATTGAAATTTCTTTTGACGGGTCAGACCCAGAACTCGGCGAGCAATGCCGGGTAATGGTTTTGAATGGAAAAAATGTTTCTGCCAATCCCGTTGCTCCTTACGATTTAGTGCGAAAAATGCGCGCTTCAATTTTTGCGCTAGGCCCTTTGCTGGCTAGATGCGGCAAGGCAAAAATTTCTTTGCCAGGTGGCTGTGCAATCGGCACTCGCCCCGTAGATCTACACTTGAAGGCGATGGAAAAACTTGGCGCAAAAATCGAACTTTCTGGCGGTTACATTAATGCCGTAGTTGACGGGCGTTTGCGTGGCGCAGAAATTCATTTTGAAAAAATAACAGTAGGTGCAACCGAAAGTGCAATGATGGCCGCAACTTTGGCCGAAGGTGAAACTGTTTTAAGTAACGCCGCTTGCGAGCCGGAAGTAATCGACTTAGCGAAATGTTTGCGTGCGATGGGCGCAAAAATTACTGGCGAAGGAACTCCGCGCATTGTTATTCAAGGCGTTGAAAAACTTCATGCGGCACGTCACCGCATCGTTGCTGACCGCATCGAGGCCGGAACTTATGCCATTGCCGCCGGAATTACTGGAGGAAAAATTAAATTACGCGGTGTTGAGCCTTGGGTAATTTCAAGTTTCAAATCAGAATTAGAGCAGGCTGGCCTTATCTTCAAAGAGGTTGGTGAAAATGAAATTGAAGTTACGCGAAGCTCAGAAATGATTCATTCTGTAAACATTTCCACTCAACCTTTCCCGGGCTTTCCAACTGATATGCAAGCTCAGTTTATGGCCCTAATGACCTTTGCTGACGGCACTTCAACCATCGAAGAAACCATTTTTGAAAATCGCTTTATGCACGTAATGGAATTGCAGCGAATGGGCGCTAATATTGAATCACACGGCAATTTCGCCGTTGTCAAAGGTGTGAAAAAAATGACTGGTGCTGAAGTGATGGCGACAGACCTTCGCGCTTCTGTTTCTTTAGCTCTAGCAGCCTTGGCATCGGAAGGTGAAACCGCAATTAACCGCCTCTACCATCTTGAGCGCGGCTATGAAAGGCTAGCTGAAAAACTAATTGCCTGCGGTGCCGACATCAAGGTTCTTTACTAATTCGCAACGCCAAAAAAATTCTGGTCAACATCAAAAAATACAAAAATCTTAAAGGTCTAAAAAACAGAATTTGCGCGATCATATGACTAATTTAGATTTAATTCTAAACACTTTCATTGAAATAACCGACACCGACATTTCCAAAGAAAAACCAAAAAATTTCCTCAGAATCGTAAAATTGCTAAATAAGGTGGGATAATTGCAAAGGCAGTAACCGCGAAGCAATTGAGAAGAAAACTGGTAAAAAATAATCTCTAAAATCAACGCAGCCTAGCTGCAAATTTGTTAAAATGTTTCAACTAATCGCAAAAAAAATTTTTGGGTCAGTAAATGACCGTGTCGTGAAATCGCTACTTCCAGAAGTAGAAAAAATTAATGCGTTTGAGGCGCAAATTTCTCTTCTTTCTGATGAGCAGTTAAGGGCCAAGACGGATGAGTTTAAAAATCGTCTAAAGGCCGGAGCCCCTCTTGATTCATTGCTGCATGAAGCATTTGCTGTTGTTCGCGAGGCATCTAAACGCACTCTCAACATGCGTCATTTTGATGTGCAAATGATTGGTGGAATGGTGCTGCATCACGGCAAAATTGCAGAAATGAAAACTGGAGAGGGCAAGACTCTGGTCGCTACTCTTCCTTGCTACCTCAATGCCTTGACAGGTAAAGGTGTTCATGTGGTTACAACAAATGATTACCTCGCAAGACGAGATTCTGAGTGGATGGGCAAGGTTCATGAATTTTTGGGATTGACGGTGGGCTGTCTCACCAATGACCTCGACGACGAAGGCCGTAAAGCCGCTTACGCTTGCGATATCACTTACGCCACTAATAACGAGCTCGGCTTTGATTACTTGCGTGACAACATGAAATTTGCGCGCGAGCATATGGTGCAACGTCCGCAGAATTTTGCGATTGTTGATGAGGTTGACTCAATTTTAGTTGATGAAGCGCGCACGCCGCTAATTATTTCTGGTCCAACTGGCGACAATTCAAAACTTTATGAAGAGATCGATCGCCTTATTCCGCGCCTTGTTGCGACAGATTTTCAGCTTGAAGAAAAAGAGCGCGGAGTGTTTTTAACTGAGTCGGGAATTGAGTCGGTAGAAAAAATGCTAAAAAATTCTGGTACGATTACTGAAGATTCTTCGCTTTACGATCCGCTGAATATTCAGCTCGTGCACCACGTGAA
>CAMBES010000089.1 GCA_945865855.1 Rhizobium sp. Q54
TCAAACTCTTTTGCTTGCGCAGCAGGATTATTATTAAATATTGTTACTTGATTCATGTCTCCTTTGAAGAGACGAACGCACTGACTAGATTTAAGATCGATCGCGGGGAAAATTAACATGTTTCTAACTTTAAATTTTGATTTTTGAAATGTTCAAACTTCTTTTGATGCTGTGGCCAGCATTGATGCCAATCATAATTTATTTTTTTTGGGTTTTTGTAATTGAGAAATTAATTTTACAAAAAATTTTTTGTAAAAAAACTGACATTGAGGGTGAAAAGTTAGTAGGCGAGGGTTCAACTGAAATAAAAAAAATTAAGATTTTTTCTTTGCATAATCAGCGCTTCGTTGCTGTTCTTTACTCTAGCTTAGTTGTGGCGATTGTTATGTTAATTAATTTAGGTCTTAGCTCGAATTAAGTCTTAGATTTATATCTTCGCAATTTATCTAGAGGCGTTAAGTTGGAATTAGTGTGGATTTCTATGGAGTTGCTGGCTTCTCCTTATTATCTGAGTTTTCTGAGCTTTTAGGTTTAAGCAATGTTGAGATTGCACGTCCCTCAGCTACTTTACCAGCTTTAAGAGAAAATGTTTGGTTTGGATGTAGTTCGAACTCGATTTCAACTTGGTTATTTGCATTTACGCTTGGTGGCTGAGCATCAACCTTCTGGCCAGATAATATTTTCCACTTGCTCAGACTTATTTTCCACATGAGCTTAACTGAATTGTTTGTTACTGAAGCCAAGTAGAGCTCTTTTTCTGGATTGTTTGACTCGTAGGTAACTTTTTGATCATTAATCCAAACTGCCCAATCTTTAGCGGTGAAGTAAATTATTGAAGCTAAATAAATAAAAGATTTTTCATTTTCGGCTATTTCATTTTCCTGAGCTTTTTGATTTTCTTCACCTTTCTTTTTGGCATTGGCAGATCTCTCTTCTTCGCTTTCTTCCGGAATAAATTGCTGATTATTTCTAAATGAATCGAGTGCTCGTTCGGCATTATTATTTTCGTCTTCGTCAAACATCAGTGAGATAGTTTTGTCATTATTGAGCAGGAGGGTATCGATCGACTCTTTTGCATCAGAAAGCAATGTCGATTTATTAACCTCAAGAGTTTTAATAGGCGCATCGTCGACAGAAACTTTTGGCAAAACTTCGTTTTTTTGCGGAGATTTATTCGGTAGATTCTTTTCAGAAAAGTTGCTGACTTCTTGCGCTACGGAGTAGTTACAAAATAGCGCCAAAATCAAAGCGCTAGAGATTAATCTAATTAGCTGGCTTTTGCGCATCTTGGCCCTCTGGTTTAGTTGCTGCATTAGAATCTTTGGTCTCATCTGGTTTTTTTTCTAAATCTTTGTAAACGTACCAAGAGAAATCGATTTTACCATTCACTATTCCTAATGATTTACCGGTGCTAAGATCGAGTAATTCCTGACGACTGTATTCACCGCTCTTGGAAATGTTAAGCGAGGTAACTATTGGATACCCTTTGATAGAATTAATAAATTCATTAGCAAACATCACAGCTTTTACATCATTGACTGCGACAAAATTTATGCTCGCGGTTGTCATCATCACATTAACCGTTTTGCAGTCGAATATCCCTCCTTTTATTACCTCGGGCAAACTTAGCTTGATCGTCGGGTTGCTGATCATGTAGTTAGTTGCAACGGAAGTAAGTTTGGCATTTATTTCATCAATTTTGATGCCGTCAGTATTTTTTTTATTTTCAGAAATGGTTCGCCAAAGATCTTTGTATTTTTTTATCTCCGCCGTTTTACTCTGGAGATCTGCGAGCTCAATGCTGAACTGCGAGGTCTCCTCATTGATTGTCAAAATCTTGTTGTCGACGCCGCTTTTCTTGCTGTAATAAAGGTAAAATATTGAGGCGAAAATCGTTAAAAAAACACCCGCAATCGAAAAGTTTTTAATTATTCGTTTTTTTAGAATTTGAACTTTCATTGAGGAGGGGGGGAATTCGAGGGCCCACTAGTAATTGAAAAGCTTACTGGGTATGTGATATATTTGGTGTTAAAATCTAAGGTGCGAGGTAGTTCATCATACTTTACTTGATCAGTTGCAAAAGTCTTTTTTATTGATTTGGTTAGTGCGTCAAATTTACGAAATAAATCGTCAATATCACCAGCGCTATTTGAAAGTTTTCCAGAAAAAGATATCTGGAAATTCTGATTTATCGAAGGTGATTTGCTGCTGAAGCCATTGATGTTGTAGGAAAATAAATCAATCTTTACACCGTTTTCTTTTAAAAATTTTAGCCTGGTGTAATAGCTGATGAAGCCGTTATCTTTGATGTTTAAAACCTCATCTATTTTACCAAATTCGATAACTCTTTCAGCCGTTATAATCTGATTTTCATTAGAAATTGTTGCGCCTTCAAATGCTAATTTTTTTAACTTCGCTAATTCTTGGCTTACTTTATAACGCTCAGTTTCAGCGGCATCAACGGACTGGGCTATTTTATCTTGAGAGAGTAGGGTTAAAACTCCGGTCGCTATTATCAAAACAACCAGAATCAGGTTTAGGTAGTAAGATGCCTTTATGGTTAAGAAAAATTTCTCCAACACCAAAATTTTTGGCGTAGTGAATCTTAGAATTTTCTTCCCCTTAGAAAAAACTTTTGAAATTAAGAAATCGCAAAAGTTGCTGTCGGAATCTACAGCTGCCGAAACCCCAATTTTTGCTGCAGCAGTATTAGGTGTGTAGTTAACAAAATTTAACTCTGGGTTACTGAGTTTTTCTAAGATTGATAAGACTTTGCTTGAAAAAATATTAACAATATCAAGTTCGGATATCGTTAAATTTGGAAAAATTCTTTTTAGATATTCGAAAGTGCTGTAAATATCATGCTCATATTTTTCTAAAAAATCTGCCTGATCAAAGTCATAGTTAACTACGCGAGTAAAAACAATTCCTTGCTCTGAGAACACAATCTGCCTGATTCCGCTGACCTGATTCTGTAAAATAATACAATAAAGTTCGTTATGTTTATTTTTGGTTTTTGACTGAGTTTTAATGTTGCTTTGCAAGGATTGGAATAGTCCAAAAGTTTCAACTGGCGACATGTAAATACCGACCAAGTGATTCGGCAACTCTACTAAATAATCGACCCATCTATTGATTAGGTCAGAATCAGACGAGGAGATAAAAAGACATTCCCAGCGATTACCGCCAACCTGCTTCTTACCGCTCGACTTTTTTTTATTCAGGATCATGTAGCCCTTTAGACTAGTAGTGTCGGCATCCGCTGCTAAATCACGCTTAACAATGCGCGTTAAATCAGATTTTCTAACTGAGGGATAGATTTTTTTCTTATAACTCTGGTCGATCGTATCTAGTAGTACGTAAATTGGGGTTGCTTTATGAGCTAAGCAAATTCCAGCGATTTGAGTTCTGGCATTATCATCAAATTCAGCAATAAAAGCTTTGCTTTCTATTTTTCCGCCCGAGTGCAAAGCAATAACTGCTCCGTAATTTCCTATAGTTACAACAATATTTTTTTCAGAAAGCATTTGAATTTGCGGTAACGTTTTGAGAGCTTGTAGTTTATCTAAAAACACCACCTAAACATGCAATTTTTTTCACAATGATTCTTGGAGTTGGAATTGATCTTGTCTCAGTAACAAGAATTCAAGAGTTAGAAAATCAATTTAAGCAAAAATTTTTACAGAAAGTTTTTACAAAAAATGAAATTTTGGCGAGTCAAAAAAAAATCTCGTCAGAAATTTTTTTAGCAAAAAGATTCGCCGCCAAAGAGGCTTTTTCTAAGGCTCTCGGACTCGGTCTTGGTCGTGGAATTAATTTTTCTGACATAGAAATCAGCAATGACGATCTCGGAAAGCCACAAATTAAAATCCTAAATAACAAAGAAGAGTTCGTAAAAAAACATTTTCATTGTGAAAATTTTTCTGTTCATCTTTCTCTCAGCGACGAAGAGTCGTTCGCAAGCGCTGTGGTTTTAATCGAAAAAAAATCTTAATGAAAAAAATTTTAGTAATTGGCGCTGGAGCCTGGGGCACCGCCCTTGCAAATCTTCTCGCTAAAAATTCTAACGAAGTTTTTTTGAATGCGAATAAAAGCAAAATTCTCGACGAGATTAATCACGAAAGTAGCAACGAGCAATTTTTGCCGGGCGTAAAACTAAGCCAAAAAATTTTCGCAGTGAGCAATTTTGTCACCGATGCTGATTTTGTTTTTATCGTTACGCCAAGCGCGATTAGTACAAAAATTTTTCAGGAAATTGCGCAAACAAAATTTAAAAAAAATTGTATTTTTGTAATTTGTTCAAAAGGTCTTGAGCCGAAGACTAATAATCTTTTAAGCGACTCATTTGAAAAAATTACTAAATACAAAAATTACGCGGTTTTGTCTGGCCCAAATTTTGCTGCTGAAGTGGCGAATGAAGTTCCAAGTATTACAACGATTGCGACGAAAAATAAAAAATTAGCCTCTGCAGTAATTAATCTTCTTAATAATAATCACTTCCAAGCCTTTTATTTCAAGGATCCGCGCACTGTTGAAATTTGTGGCGTGGTTAAAAATGTAATTGCGATTGGCTGCGGAATTGTCGACGGACTTAATCTCGGAGTTAATGCCAAATCAGCTTTGGTAATGAAGGGAATTGGCGAAATCCAACTTCTTTGTAAAAAACTCAAAGCCTCGACTGATGTTGTAAATGCCGCAGGATTCGGCGATATCTTTCTTACCTGCTCTTCACAAAAATCGCGCAATAACTCACTCGGAGTTTTGCTCGCACAAGAAAAAGAAAGAGAAGTTGATAAAACTTACGAAGGCATTTCATCCGCTGCTGCTATTGTTGCGTTGGGTAAAAAGTTGAAAGTAAAACTCGATTTGTGCGAAGGGATAAACAAAATTCTAACTCGAAAATCTTCCGCCGAACAAATCAAAAAAATAATCTCAAAAGCAATTTTGAGTTAGCATAAAAATCCCTAGTTCTTTATTTTTGCGAAGGCGGTTATCTAGCAAAAGTTCCCACACGCGGCAAGTCCTCCTGAATTATTGCCTTCGCGGGGATGAGGCTTTAAATTATCTACTTAAAATATATGTCCAACTCAGTTCTAATAATTGATTTCGGTAGTCAAGTCACTCAGCTAATTGCTCGCAGAATTCGCGAGCTCGGTGTTTTTTGTGAAGTAAGAAACTCTGACATCAAATTCAACGAGATCAAAAAAATTGGGGCTAAAGCAATTATTTTTTCCGGCGGTCCGTCCTCCGTTTATGAAAAAGATGCACCAACAATCGACAAAAAAATATTCGATTTAAAAACACCGATTTTGGGGATTTGCTATGGGCAACAACTCATCTGCCACTTGCTTGGTGGTAAAGTTGAGAGTTCAGATTTTAGAGAATTTGGTAAGGCTGTTATTAATTTTAAACCAGAGCTTCTAAAGTCTAAATCCAGCATATTTTTTGGAGTTAGCGGCTCTATTGAAAATGGACTAGTGGCTTCTGGCCAGGGCTTCTTGGATGATTTAATAGAAAAAAATACTAGTAAAAGTCAGGTTTGGATGAGTCACGGAGATTCAGTGAAAAAAATTCCGACCGGTTTCAAAGTAATCGCCCGAACCAAGAGTGCGCCTTACGCCGCAATCGCTGACGAGAAAAGAAAAATCTATGGTGTGCAGTTTCATCCCGAGGTAGAGCATTCGCTTGATGGAAGACAAATGCTAAAAAATTTCGTCATTAAAATCTCTGGCTGCAAACCGGAATGGACGATGAAAAATTTCAAGAAAGAAGAAATTACTCACATCAAAAAACTTGTTGGAAA
>CAMBES010000090.1 GCA_945865855.1 Rhizobium sp. Q54
ATTGGCATTGATCTTCACCAAAAAGTTCCGACCAATAATCATCGGTTCAGATTCGGGGTGATTAATATTATTTGGAATGATCGCGCGGCCCGAAGCAATTTCATCGCGAACAAATTCTGCGGTGATCAATTTCGGAATTTTTGCCCCGAAAGTTTCGCCAGAGATTTTTGCTGTTGCAGCGACAATTTTTTCACGATTCATATTTTCACGAATCGCAATATATTCCATTTCTTTGGTAACAATGCCAGCGCGGGCATAAGCGAGTTGAGTAACTTTTTTTCCGGCTTTGGCGCGAAGTGGTTTGAACTCAGATAAATCAAATTCTGGCGCAGATGGTTTTGCGCCTGGCGCAGTCACGCCATTATCTTCCGGCTTTACGATTCGACCTTGATATTCTTCAACATCACCACGTTCCTTTATCCATTGCTGGCGAAGTTTTGGCAGGCCTTTATTCAAATCGATTTTATCCAAAAAGTTCTGATCAGAATAAACTCCGGATGGATCGTAAACCGTGAATGTAGTATTATTCGTTAAAGCAATTTCGCGCATCGCGACTTTCACATCAGGAAATTTTTCGCTCTGAACGTAGATTTTTTTAGAAGCCGGAAGAGGTCCTAAGGTGATTTTGTTCGTAAGTTTTTTGCTAATCATTATTTTTTAAACATTTGAAGCATGCGCCAAGTCACAAGAAAGCCGCCGAAAATATTGATCGAGGCGATGATGATGGCAAGGAAACTGACGATGGCGATGAGATCAAAACTTTTTGCTGAACCAAGCGCGATGATTGCACCCACAATGATAATTCCTGAGATCGCGTTGGTTACAGCCATTAGAGGCGTGTGCAATGCTGGGGTTACTCTCCAGACTACGAAATAACCAACGAAGCAAGCCAAAACAAAAACCGTTAAACCAAAAATAAACGGACTAATCCCGCCAGCATTAGCTGCGTTATAGCTCATTTCGACAACTTTATTAATGAGCAAATCAGAGTTTTTGGTAATCTCCTCTGATAATTTAATGATTTCTTGAAAGTCACTCATGTTGGGAAAAATTTTTATTTTATTAAAAGCTTGAGGATGATCGACGCTACATATTCCTGAATCCTCAAGTCAATTATAAACTAATTGACTTGCCACAAGGCTCTTCTTAAAAGTTCAACTCCCTTGAAATGCTGGGGCGTAGCCAAGCGGTAAGGCAGCGGTTTTTGATACCGCCATCGTAGGTTCGAATCCTGCCGCCCCAACCAAAAATCTCTAACTAAGCTGATCATCTATTTTGAATTTTCTGCGCTTCGTTGCGCAAAAATCCAAAATAGCTGAGTCAGCTTAGTAAGATTTTCCGTGCCACACACAAACCCAAATTACCACTCACCATGGTTGCCAAGATAAAAACCTTCTCCTTTTTGGGAGTTGAGGTCGCTCCCGTTGATGTCCAAGTAAAAATCTCCCCCGGTGCGCCGAGCTTTACGATCGTTGGTTTGCCTGACAAAGCTGTCGGCGAATCGAAAGAGCGTGTTCGCGCTGCTATTTCTTCTACTGGGCTTTCGTGGCCTTACAAAAAAATTACCGTTAATCTCGCGCCGGCTGATTTGCAGAAGGAGGGAAGTCATTTTGATCTCGCAATTGCACTTGGAATAATGTTGGAAATTGGCGTGTTATCGCCGGAATCAATCGAGAATTTTTTTGTTTTAGGTGAGCTTTCGCTTGATGGTTCTATCGCCTCTGTTGGCGGAATAATTTCGGCGGCAATTGGAGCAAATCAATTTAACTGCGGAATAATTTGTCCACAGAAAAATGGACGCGAGGCTTCTTGGGCCGGAGATTTAGAGATTGTTGCTGCTCCTGATATTTTAACTTTGATAAATCATCTTAAAGGTGAGCAATTTTTAGCGCGACCAGAGGCGGCAAAGATTTTTACAGAAAAAAATTATCCAGATTTGTTTGATGTTAAGGGTCAAGAAATAGCCAAGCGCGCACTCGAAATTGCTGCGGTGGGTGGTCACAATTTATTAATGGTTGGACCTCCAGGAACTGGTAAATCAATGCTTGCTTCTCGCATGCCAGGAATTTTACCACCGTGTGATTTAGAAGAAATTCTTGAGATCAACATGATTGCGAGTGTCAGCGGAAAATTGCTCGACGGTAAATTAATCACCGCGCGACCTTACCGCGAAGTGCATCATTCTTGTTCAATGCCAGCAATGGTTGGAGGTGGTGCTAAAGCGAAGCCGGGAGAGGTTTCGCTAGCGCACCGTGGAGTTTTATTTCTGGACGAGTTGGCAGAATTTCCGCGTCAAGTTTTAGACTCGTTGCGTCAATCACTAGAGACTGGAAATGTAAGCATTTCACGCGTTAATTCACACATTACTTACCCAGCAAATTTTCAATTAATCGCGGCGATGAATCCTTGTCGATGTGGATTCCTCGGCGATGCCGCGCGTGAATGTAAAAAAGCGCCGATCTGTGGAGAGGATTACAAAAATAAAATTTCTGGCCCATTTCTAGATCGCATCGACATCATCATAAATGTTGGCGCGGTAGATATTTTTTCTCAGAAAAAATTACAAAATGGCGAAAGGTCTGAAGTGGTTAAAGCTAGAGTAATGAAGGCGCGCGAGATTCAGAAAAAAAGACAGAAACAACAAACCAACTCAGAAATTGACGGAGAAATTCTAGAAAAATTCTGCGCTCTTAATGAAGAAGGGCAAAAAATTCTCCAAAATTTTGTGCAAAAATCTCACAGCTCAATGCGCGGAATCACCAGGATTCTCCGTGTTGCGCGCTCAATTGCAGATTTAGAAGATGTAGAATTGATCAACACACACCATTTGCTGGAAGCGATTTCTTATCGTCGGAAGATTTAATTTATCAGCTTATCGAGCTAGTTAGTAAAAGAGGCTGCATTGATTAATATTTGCGAACATTTTGATTAGAGTATCTGCGTTGAAGAAAGGCATTGTGGCAGTAGTCTAGGTGTTTAGGTTTTTGATTAATTGGTCTAGGTGCAAGCTAGGCTGGCCCAAATAAGTTTTAGCTTTCAAAAATGAATAACGGCGCAATCGCTTCTGATCCAAAAAATTCTTGCTGGGTTTTTGCTTCGGCTGGTTCAGGCAAAACAAAAATCCTTGTTGATCGCGTTGTGCGTTTGTTGCTGGCGGATGTTTCTCCGAATAAAATTTTCTGTCTGACTTTTACCAAAGCTGCGGCGGCAGAAATGCAAGAACGCATTAATTCTCGTCTCGCCGAGCTAGTATTGGTAAGCGACGAAGAGCTACAAAAAAAATTAGAAGAATTGAGCGGAAAATTTCCGAGTGCAGATTTGTTGAAAAAGGCACGCACACTTTTTGTCAAAATTCTTGACGATGAGGCGCGGGTGAAAGTGCAAACAATTCACGCTTTTTGCCAAACTTTGATTAAGATTTTTCCTTTCGAATCACAGGTAAAACCGAGTTTCGAAATTCTCGAAGAGTCACGAGAAAAATTACTAATGCAGCAAGCGCAAAAAGAGGTTTTGCGACATGCGTTGGAAGATGAAGTGTTGCGAAATTTAGTCATCAGAATTAATGCCAATCTTCACGATGAGAGCTTGTCTGATCTTCTTTCGGGCCTGTTAGATAAAAAAGAAAAATTAGATTTTGAAGTTGCAGAAATTTATGAAAAACTTTCTCTCTCGTCGCAAGATAATGAGCAGGAAATTTTTCAGAAATTTTTACAAAAATTAAATCACGCAGAAAATTTACAACTAGCTCTAGACCTTGAGAATAGTGAGCTTAAGACCAATCGAGAAATCGCAAATAAAATTAGAATTTTCTGCAACGAGCCAAAGCTAGAAAATTTTTCCACTTACCAATCAGCATTTTTTACCGATAAAAACGAGCCAAGAAAAATTCGCGGCAAAACCGCAGAAAGCCTGATTGATGTAACGCTAAAGCAATGCGACTTAATCTCGCAATTTAGTGACAAAATAAATTCGCTAAACCTGGCAAATGATACGGCGCTACTTCTTGAATTTACGAATTACGTTCTTGCCAGTTACGCAAAATTAAAACAGCAGCGCGCCTTTCTCGATTATAATGATCTCATCATCGAGACTAACAGGCTATTGGCTAATCCAGATTTTTCTGACTGGGTGAAAATGAAAATGGATGGCAGCTTTGATCACATTTTAATCGATGAATCGCAGGACACTAATCGTCAGCAATGGTCGATTATTAAGGCTTTATGCGAAGATTTTTTTTCTGGGCTTAGCCTTTCAAATCAGCAGAGAAGTATTTTTATTGTTGGTGATGAAAAACAGTCGATCTTCTCTTTTCAAGGTGCGGAGCCAGATATTAGCAGCGAAATTTTTTCTTATTTTAAAAATAAATTCGGCGATCAGTTCAAAAAAATTGAGCTTCATCATTCTTTTCGTTCGCGCGCAGAAATTCTTGCAGCGGTGGACAAGGTTTTTTTAGATCCAGAAAGAAAAGCGGCGATTAGCAAAGCGAGTGAATTTAGCGGTCATCTTGTAACGCGCAAAGGTAAAGGCTTGGTAGAGATTTGGCCGAAAGCTAAAAAAGAAATAGAGAAGGAAGAATTTAGTTACGAGTGGCAAATTAATTACCAAAAAAATGAGCAGACTGAACAGGAAATTTTGGCAGAAATTATCTCTAAAAAAATCACGAGCTGGGCGCAAGATAGGTCGGTGAATTACGGCGATGTTATGATTTTGCTACGCACTCGAACTAACGGTTTTTTTGACGAATTGGTAAAAAGTTTTCACCGCCACCAAATTCCTTTTACCAGTATTTCGCGCGTGAGATTTAGCGAAAGTTTACTAATTCAAGATTTACTTGCAGCCGCAAGATTTGTGCTCTTACCGCAGGATGATTTAAATCTTGCCTGTCTGCTTAAATCGCCAATTTTTGATTTTAGCGAAGATGAATTGTTAAAAATTTGTCTGAAGAAAAATGAGGAAGAGACTACGATTTACAAGGCTTTGATTGGTTCAGCAACTCGTGAAAAACTCGAGGAATTAATTACGAAATCGCAGGAAGTAAATTGCTTCGAATTTTTTTATTTTATTTTGTACGAGCAAAATCAGCGGCAAAATTTTCTTTCTTATTTCGGTCACGAGAGCTTGGAAATGTTAGATAAATTTATTATTTCAATTTCTAATTTCTGTGAAAATTCTTCATCAAATTTACAAAAGTTCTTGGAATTTGTTGAAGAGGTTGATCCAGAAATTTCTCTTTCTGCGGTGGAAACTAATCGAGTTAGAATAAGTACAATTCACGGCGCAAAAGGTTTACAAGCCAAGATTGTCGTGCTTCCAGATTGTTCTTACGATTTAAGAAGATCGCCAAGTGCAAAAGAAAAAATTCTTTGGATTGATGGATTGCCGATTTGGTGTGCAAAAAAATCTTACGAAAATAAATTGATTAAAACTCATCGCGAGGTGCGTTTAAAAGAAATTGAAGAAGAAGGTTTGCGGTTGCTTTACGTAGGAATGACGCGTGCTGAAGATGAGTTGTACATTTCTGGATTTGGTAATTCGACTGATCCAGATTCTTGGTATGAGATTTTATCTACACTCATTCCACTTGAAGAAACCAATCTCTAACCCGTTATCGCGAGCTTTAGTAAAGTGATCAAAAAATGGATTGCAGATTTCTTTCACTTCTCACAATGACGAATTTTAACGTCTCAACATAAAAATTTATGACAAAAAAAGTTAAAGTGGCGATTTTGATCTCAGGTCGTGGAAGCAACATGAAAGCACTTGTAAAGGCTTGTGAGGATGCAGAATTTCCGGCGG
>CAMBES010000091.1 GCA_945865855.1 Rhizobium sp. Q54
GATAGCCTCTTGGCATAATTTCTCCTGAAAATTGATGGATTAAAATTAGCCCAGCGAAAGTGAAAACTTAAGCTGGGATTTCATCAATTTGGAGAGGGAGAGAGTGTCTTAAAAAATGGGGGCATTGCCCAAAGTATGGTTCAAATTTAGTTTCTAGACCATCAAATCTGCCTCCAAGAAGGCTTTGTAATTTTTGATTAGAATTTAATTTATCTATTTCAGACAGCCAGATTTCTAGCTCTTTTAAATTAACAGCAGCCTGACTTTTACTGAATTTACGGTCGCAAGAAATTTTATTATAAAACTTTTTTGCTTGGCGATATTTTGAAGAGAATATTCCAAATATTCCTGACTCAATCAAAACTAAAAGATTCTGTGATACCTCGTCTTTTTTTATGGTGGTTGTTAATGATATTTTACCTTTCAAAAGCTCACGCTGCTTATTTAGGGAATCAACATGCTTATGACCTTTTTCAACAACAACTTGAGCAATTGGATCAATAAGTCTTTCACTGCGTAACAACAAAGCATCTCGTGAAATTTTTTCTAAAATCTTGCTGGCATTAACAATGTGTTTTGCCGGAATTTCTGCTAAATTTTCTGATACTTTTTTTGTGCTATGTAAAAAGTTCAAAGCCTCTTTGAGATATGAAAGATAAGATTCGCGCTTAGAAATTTCTTGTTTTAGATCTGCACCGATAATGCTAGAAATATTGTTCTTCTCAAGCAAATCAGCCATCTTCGCGATCTCATACGCAATACCATCTGCTAATGGATTTTTTAAAGTAACGCTGAGGTCTTTTTTGGTAGCGCGCAAATTAGCGACATCTTTCAGAAACCTTTCAACATCATCTAATGCAGCCTGTGAATTCAAGCCTTCTATAACATTTATTTCAGAATCTTTGAGATTTTTTGATAAAGATTTTACAATTTTTACCTTGGGCTAAACTTGCGGCAATTGTGTTTACGATTGTTTGTGATTTTCCTGTACCAGGAGGACCTTCAACAGCTAAATTTTTACCATCCAGAACATCAGCAATAGTGCTGAATTGTGAAGAATCCGCATCGGTTACCAACAGAGGAACTTTTTTTCAATCTCAGGATCATCAATATTATATTCATCACCAAATGCTGAGACCTCCTGCTCACTATTAGAAGAGGCTCCGAAGAGAGAAGAGGTAATTGGATTACTCAAAAAATTCCATCCGCTACTAGCGTCTAGATCATAGTACATCGACAATTTGGCAGAAGGGAAAACTCCAACTAGCACCCATCTTTTCAGTTTCCACTCCATGCCTTTTGGTTGTTGAGACTCAACCAAGGCAAAATATTCTTCAATCGATTGACCTTCTTCATATTTTGGCAGTAAAACTCCATGGTCTATTCGTAACTTTTCTGACAAAGTCATATTCCACTCAGGTGTAGCGTCTTCAGCGGAAATCCAAAATTCCTGACCAGATCTAGCTCGTCTTTTTTCCAGCTCCACTGGCAAAAGTATCAGAGGAGAGTAGCACTGCTTTTCTGAGTTATTATTTTCTTTCCATTCAAGAAAACCAAATCCGGCATAAAGGACATTAATACCGACTTCTTCTTTCCAAGTCCGATCCTTCAGAGAAAGAGCATTTAATTTTCTTTCCAAAACATCTGGTAACAAAAGAGTCTGAATTTCTTTGTCTGTATGACGACCATCATGATGCTTTTCGTTTTCTAGCGGCAGATCGTAATGCGGATTGATGTCGTGATTTAAAGCATGCTGCTGTATTGACAGACTAGCCTTTGTTTGTCTTATCGGCATTTTTAATTTTTCTCTGATTCTATCTTTTAAATTGCGCTCAGCTTTGGCCAACAAGTCTGCTGACTTTTCATCATTTTGGCTTATCGCATCCAGCTCGCGTAAATACATTTCATCGTTAATACGAGATTCTGACAAGGCATCATGAAATTCCCGAGATAGTTCATCTTTTAACTCATCCTCTAATGCAGGCAAAGATAAAATTCTCATTTTGCCAGACTTGATCTCATTAAACAAAAGGCTCAGCACTTCATCAACAACCCTAATATTGGAGCCAGATTTATCTTTTAAACTTACTGAAATCAAAGGATTGCGACGCGTTAAATCAAGTAACTTCAATTTCAGCTTCGCAATCTTGTTGGTAATAACCTTAAGGCGATCATCGGCCATGAAATCTTTGGAATTCCCTTCTTCTTGTAAATCAGCCATACATTTTTATCAAAAATTGATTTAAGATAAAAACATCTATATCGAGCATTTTTTAAAATGCTAAAAAACTGGCTGATTTTTTAATATATTTACAAGTCTTTAAAGTCTGCAATATGGTTGTCGTCACTCGCCAGACTCTAGCATGGCGGAATCCACAAATGTCCAGATCAGCTTAAAAAATAAAGGCCTCAAATCACTTCTTCATTCCGGTCAAATTCAAGACTAGGAAAGCTCGGCCTCTAACAGTCTTTTTTTGACCAAAAGAATTCTGGTAAAAAAGAACTTGAAAAAACCTTAATTCAACTCGAATTATTTTTATGAAGCAGGAGCAAAATCAATTCAATTCGATGGAGTAAATACAAAATATCGGGGCTATTCGAAACGTGTTTAAAGAACGGCAGAAAGACCGTTTTAAAGCTTTGGAATACCTTCTTGTGTTTGGCCTTAACCCTCTTGCTGGTTTTTTCACCTGGAACATCGTTCAAGCCAACAAATCCATCAACCACCTTTTTAACAAAACTTTTTTCCCCCTCTCTTTCTTCAACAGCGTCACCAGAAATTCAGAATCCTTTCTCACTTGGCCACAGCTCTAAAAAAATATTTTTTCAAAAAAGAAAGAGCCTTCTTTTTTAGATCACCGGAATTGTCGTTCTAAGCGATCAAAAATCTTGGCTAGTGAATGGCGGCATCGCCTTAATGGTCGACAACAGTTGCGCTCTCAGCAGATTTTCTTGGCACTACCTGCTCAACAACATTATCAACTTTTGGAGCTAAAGGCGCAGTGGAAGGCGCGGTGTTTTGTTGCTTACTATCTTCGTCCAAAATGATCACCACATTGAGCTTATCCTGAAAATAATCCTTGATTAGATCGAGGAAAATATCGCACTGATTTCCATACCAATTCAAAGTTTTGATCTTGTTGTTTTGCGTCTCTGCAGAGAGTTTGCAGTAAAAAGTGGTGCTGCCTCCGCCTAGGATGGTGCTAACTCCAACCGTTCTCGAATAATCCCATTGGTAATATTTATACTTGTCGATTGCCACCACATTATTTGGCGTGCCTATCGCTCTGAAAATATTTATTACGTGAACGTCCTTCGTCTCATTAACCTTGGTTGCGCCGGTGATGTATTTAGTAACGCTTTTGTCGTTAGATCTTCCCGACAGCGCACAAGAAGTAAGAATTAGAAAAACAGAAATCTGAAATATTTTTAACATTTTTTAATAATTATTTTTTTGAATCATCGCTTTCGCAAAGATCCAGAAATTTTACAACAAAGAATAGTTTTTAGTCTTTGTCACCGTCAACAGTCTCAATATCTTCCATGCGGATAAAATTTTTCTGAAGATTTACTTCTGGGAAAATTTGATTTTTAAAGGGGAAATTTTCGACTCGATTGTCTGCGAATTTAATTTCAATAACCCCACCAGCGCCATATTCTGAGACGGTGATAATATTACCGATTTTTTTTGAATTGGCATCGATAACATCGAGTCCAATCAAGTCAGAATAATAGAATTCATCTTCTGAGGTCGGTTCGAAATCAGCGCGATCGGCAAAAATCTCTAAATTGCGTGCAAGCTCAGAGGCATTGCGATCATTGATTCCATCAATTTTCGCAATCACTATTGGATCTCCACTACTTGTGCCAATCACCGTTTTATTTTTATTACTAATTTTAAGTTTGATCTCATTTCCCTCGGCATCGGTGAGAGAATATTTTTCGAGATTAAGATGATTTTCACAGAAGGCGATCACCTTAACTTCACCTCTTATTCCAAAAGGCGAAGAGACTTTGGCGATTAAAATTTTTTTACTCATCTTCCACCTCTAAATGTAACATTTCTTCAAAACTTGGACGACGACGAATCACCTTAAAACTATTTCCATCCACCAAAACTTCTGGAATGAGCGGGCGACAGTTATACTCGTTAGACATTGATGAGCCGTAAGCGCCAGCGCTAATGAAGGCTAATAAGTCATCCGATCTTGGATCGATTAATTCACGATTTTGTGCGAGCACATCTGTTGTTTCGCAAATCGGACCAGCCAAATCGTAACTAGATTTCGTGCCAGATTTTTTAATCACCGGAAGAATTTCGTGGTAAGAACCGTAAAGCCCCGGACGCATTAAATCATTCATTGCCGCATCAATAATCGCAAAATTTTTTACCGAAGTTTCTTTGAGGAAAATAATTTTACTTACCAGAATTCCTGCACTGCCAACTAACGCTCTGCCTGGCGCAATGGTGATTTTAACTTTTAAGTCTGTGGTGATTTCTTTGACCAGATCTACGTAATCTTGAATCAAAAGTGTGTTCTCGTTTTTGTAGAGAATTCCGATGCCGCCGCCGAAATCGAGAGCAGAAATTTTGTGACCATTTTTGCGCAGCGTTAAACATAATTCACGTAATTTTTTAAAAGCGGCAGTGAATGGTTCAATTGTGGTAATCTGCGAACCGATATGCATTGCCACGCCATGAATTTCAAGGCCCGGTAGCTTTGCTGCTTTTGCATAAACTTCTTCTGCCAGCTCAATATCCACACCAAATTTGTCGCCCTTTCTGCCTGTAGAAATTTTGTCATGAGTTCTGGCATCAACATTTGGATTAACACGTAGAGAAAATTTTGCCTTCTTTCTCAGGCTTACAGCCACCTCGCTTAACAAAAACATTTCCGGCACAGACTCAACCGAAAATTCCTCAACGCCATTTTTCAAAGCGTAAGAAATTTCTTCACGCGTTTTGCCAACTCCAGCGAAAACAATTTTTTTTGGACTAACCCCCGCTTTGATTGCACGAAAAACCTCCCCAGCTGAAACCGCGTCAATTCCAGATCCAAGCTCGGCTAAAATCTTTACGAGATGAATGTTAAAATTGGCCTTGATCGCGTAGCAAATTTTATAACCAAAATTTCCCTCTTGAGAAATTCCTGCATGCATAAATGCATCAGAAAAGTTCCGAAAATTTTCCACTAAATTCTTTCGTGAATAGCAATAAAATGGAGTGCCAACAGCCTTAGCAATATCTTCAATGTCAACATCTTCGACAAAAAGAGAATCTTGTTTTTTTTGATTTTTGTAACTCAGAAATTTCATTTCAATTTGTCTAAAAATTTATCCAAAATGGCATTGACGAAGGTAACTTTTTTATGATCAAAAAAACTTGCTGCAATGCCGACATATTCATCAACCACAACCTTCGGCGGAATATCTTTCAACATCTGCAATTCAAAAACTGCAAGACGCAAAATCTGCAATATTACTTTATCGACCGAACCCAAACTCCAACCCTTTTGCAAAAAAGCTGAAAGTTCTTGATCAATTTCCACAAACATCTGCGGCGCAGCAATCAACTTATCCAAAAAAATTGCATCAATTTCATCTTGGTAAGAAGAAATTTCGTCTTCAGAATTTAAAATGTAATTTTCGATTAAATCTTTTTTAATCTCTTCGTAAGATTTTTTTTCTGAGTGGTAATCATACTGATAAAAAACTTGCACCGCGATTAAGCGTGA
>CAMBES010000092.1 GCA_945865855.1 Rhizobium sp. Q54
CATGCTGATTTCATCATTGCCGACCACATTTTACAGAATGAAATTTTTCACCGGAAGCCCGCTAAATCTTTCGGCCGCGATGATTTCGCCGCACTAATCGCGCCAATTACTAATCTTAAAATTGAAGACGCGCTTGCGACATTCGCTTATATGCACGCATGCACAGTCGCAATTAATCTCGATTTTCTTCCGAAAAAACCAAAAGAAATTTTTGTGTGCGGTGGTGGCAGAAAAAATGTCGCAATCATCGACGAAATGAAAAAATGGCTGACTGGAATTGAAGTAAAACCCACTGAAGAAATTGGTGTAAATGGCGATTCAGTTGAAGCAGAGGCATTCGCATTTCTAGCCATTCGTAGCTTACTTAATTTACCAATTAGCTTCACTAAAACTACCGGAACTAATTCACCTTCTTGCGCTGGAGTTTTGCACAGATTTTAGTTAGCAAAACTAAGTAAACTTTCGCCGGTCGAGCGAAGTCTAGACCCCTAGAATCCTGCCGAGATTTTATAGGTCTCGATTTCTCTCGACCGATGAAATTTAGCATCTTTAAAAAAATATTTTTTTGAATTTTTGGTAACGGAAGTTAAGGCCTCGATAGCTCTGTCGACAGAAGGTATCTTTTAGAATACCCCAAATTGCTCGCGAATAATTCTTTCCTCGAGTGAGTGATCAGCATCAAAAAGCAGTTTAAAAGTGATTGATTGATCTTCGCAAATTTCAACTTCTTTTACGTCGCGAACTTCAAACGAATCTGCCGTGGCACTGACTCGCCGCGATTCAGATTCTAAAATTGTAAATTTGATTTTACTACTAGCCGGCAAGAGCGCGCCGTGCCAATTACGAGGACGAAATGGGCTGATTGGAGTTAGAGCCAAAATCTCGGCGCTGAATGGAATGATTGGCCCGCCAGCGGAAAGATTGTAAGCGGTGCTGCCGGCAGAAGTTGCGACAAGAACTCCATCTGCAGCAAGGCAAGCTACTCTTTCTTGCTCATTAATTTCAATTTTGATTTTGGCGATTTGACTTGTCTGACGAATCAGCGCCACTTCGTTAATTGCGAGATGTGAATATTTCTTTCCCACAACGTCAGTCACTTTCATGTGTAGCGGATGCAGCGTTGCCATTTCTGCTTTGGCAAGATTTTCTAAAAAATTTTCTTGGTGAAATGAATTCATTAAAAACCCAACCGTGCCACAATTTACGCCGTAAATCGGAATTAATTCCCCTTGGGGGTTTTTTCCGAACTCATGAAGGATATGCAGCATTAAGCCGTCGCCACCAATGGCGATTACTTTTTCGATTCCATCAAAATTTTTACTAAGAATTTTGTGGTTTAAACTAAGATCTTTAAAGCCAAATTTTTGTACGAGAAAATTTTTTTTCTCTTCGGCATCGCGATTATTTTTAGCGGCGATTACGGCGATTTTTTTCATGCTAAAGACAGTTTTTTTGATTGTTTTCAATTTCAACTTTTCATTGCAAGCGCGGCAATCCATTCCGCAATTCGCAAATGAATGCCTAGCCTCTTTCACAATGATTAAGACTAGGTCAAGAAAATATCCTTCAACTAAAAATAATGGCGAAATCCATGCGGGAGTTATGCTGAACTTGGTTTAGGTTTGTTAAACTTTACTAATTTCGTAAAGCGCAATGGCGGCGGCAACTGAGGCATTTAAACTCTCTACCTCCTTTTCAATTTCGATGCGAACTAGAAGATCGCAATTTTTTTTCACTAGATCGCGTATTCCTCCCCCTTCCGAACCAACCACTAAAGCGATATTTTTGTAATCTTTCACTTCGCTTAATTTCACCTCGCCTTCACCGGCCAAACCAACGCACCAGTAACCGATTTTTTTTATTTTTTCGAAAAGGTTGTTAAAATTGGTAACAACGACGAGATCAACAAACTCGATGGTTCCTGCTGAAGCTTTGATGATTGTAGAATTTTCTTGTGGCGCATGATGCTCACAAAAAATGATTTTTTTTACGCCAAAACTCGCGGCACTGCGAATAATTGCGCCAACATTGTGCGGATCAGAAATTTGATCGAGTAAGAGAAGTAGTGGAAGTTTTTCACCTTGAGGAATTGCACAGAGTTCTTCGAGAAGAGAATTTTGATTTTGCACAGGAAGTCGTGCCGCCTTGATTAACAAGCCTTGGTGTGGTTGTTGACTTCCAACGAAATCTTCAATCACTGTTCCATCAACCAAACGAATGAGTGAAGAGAAATTTTGAAGAGAATTTTTAGCTAGGAAATTTTTGAGCTCAGTAACGGAATTTTCTGTAACAAAAATTTCTAAAATCTTGCGGCGTCGCTGTTTTAAAGCTGTGAACACAGGGTGCTTTCCGCAGATCAAAACGTAATCTACTTTACCTTCACGAGTTTTTTGATCATCTCTAGTGTGACGAGGCGAAGCGCGGTAGAAAGTCTTGCAAGAAGGCTTGTAAGACTTGTCACGAGAACTTCCTCGCTGCGCCCGTGACATTATTGTTTTTTGTTTTTCTTGTCGTTCTTAACTTCTTTTGGTTCTTCAGCTTCTATTGACTCGGCATCAATTGCTGCGGGCTCAATCGCTATTGGCTCTATCGCTGCCGGAGCTTGTTCCGCAGCAGTTTCAGCTTTTTTTGATTCGACCGCTTCTTTGAGTTTAATCACAATTTCAACCTTCGCATCTTTCACGATTTTTGCTTCGATTTCATTGGTTTTATCTTGCTCAAGTTGCTCACGAAGATTTTGTTTAACTGAATCGAAAGGCAATGGTTGAGCTTCACGAACTTCGGTAAATTTCACTAAGTGCCAGCCGAATTTAGTTTGGATTGGCGCTGAAATTTCGTCTTGTTTGAGATTTACAATCACGTCAGCAATTTCTTTGATCATATTCTCTTCAAGCACGGAGCCAAGATCTCCGCCACGTTCAGCAGATTCTTGATCGATAGAATATTTTTTTGCAGCGTCAGAAAATCTAATTGATTTTTTCTTCGCGGTTATTTCTTTGTAAGTTTTTTCCGCCTCTTCTTTGCTCTTAGCAACAATGTGGAAAATAGAATATTCTTTTTTACCTGCTAGGTTACTGCTAATCTCAGAGTATTTCGCACTGACTTTTTGTTCAGTAACTTCCTTCTCAAGAACCGAATCGATGTAAGATTGGCGCAAGATCTTGCTTTCTGCAGCTGCAACGCGCTCTTTAACTTTCTTGTTTTTCATTACATCGGAGCGCTTCGCTAATTTGCTTAATTCTTTGTCGAGGTAAGTTTCTTTGATCAAAATATCGAGAACCTCTTTTGGTAAATTTTCAATTGCTGGAACTGCGACTTCTTCGCCTTGGCCTTCAAAAATATTACGTAATTTTTGCTCAATTTCAGATTGGTAAATTTCCTGACCGTTAACTTTTGCAACGACCATTCCTTTTTCTTTTTTGTTATTGAGGTAGTAAGAGGCCCCCAAAATTACGGCGGCAATCAAAGTGATTGCGCTGAAAATTCTGACCGAGTTTTTATTTCTTGAGTAACGTCTCATATTTTTGGAATTACGAATTGAGGAAAAATTTTAATAGAGTTGCAAATCGCCGCGAGACTTTCTGGACTTGGGTTCTTGAGGATTCCATTGGTAACCAAAACATTGTCGATTCCGAAATCAACAGCGCCTTTAATGTCAGTGAGAAGGCCATCGCCAATTGCAAGGATTCTACTTTTCTCAGTGATGTTGAAAATCTGCAACACCATTTTATAAACTTCTGAAAAAGGTTTGCCATAATAAGAAACAGATCCACCGAGCTTCTCATATTCACTCGCCAAAACACCAGCGCAGATTTGTTCTCTGCCATCTTGTTTAACTACTGTGAGGTCAGGATTTACGCAGATCAGTGGTAGATTAAATTTTTTCGCTTCGAGTAATTGCGGCATTTTTTCGGCAAGCACTGAATTTTCTCCATCAAAACCAGTAGTAATGGCGAATTTTGCCTCGCTTGCACTCTCGACCATTTGATGGTCTGATCCATTGAGCAAATCGGCATCTTTTTCTGGTCCTATGTAAAAATATTTTTCGCCTGGAATTTTTTGTAATGCGAGAAAAGCTGCTTCGCCAGAAGTTAAAACAAAATCGTAAAGATCTGGCGTAGCGCCGAATTTATTGAGCGCTTCCGCAACTTTATTGGCACGTCTTGGCGCATTTGAAAGAAAACAAATTTTTTTGTTTTTTTTGCGCAGAAAAGAAATTGCCTCAATCGCTCCTGGATAAGCCGTGCTGCCGTCATGAACTACGCCCCAAACATCAAAAATAAAATAGTCGTAAAGATCTGCGAACTGGCGAATGTCGTGCTTGAATTGCATTGATTTGGAGTGTGATTGTTTCAGTAAATTAATTCTTAATTAGCGACTATAAATATCACTATCGGGCTTTTGGTTAATTTCAAACCTTCCGACTTCTCTTGCTGGTGCGGGAGAAGTTGTGGGAAGATTTGCTGATATTAACGGCTTAAGTGTTTCTTTGGCATAATCATTACGATCTGAACTAAGAACAAGATCTGTTTTTGATTTTGATACTTCTTCTAGTGGCGATTGAAGATTAGCTAAATTTTCTGTTCGTCCCGACGTTTCTTCTGTTCTGTCTTCATTACGAAGGCGTGAAGTTTCTTGGAGTAGCGTTTTAGAGACTAAAATTGCCTTGTTATTGATTCGTAAAGATCAAAGAGAAATCCCAGAAATTCTTGGCCTGTTAATCTTAAATCGGGATGATTTTTTATTTTATAAAGTTACTCCCATCATAATTTATTTGCCGTGAGTTTTTCTAAATTTTTTTGTGCTTGCGCTAAAATTTCTTGAAGTTTTGGCTTTTCCATTTTGCGCAAATTGGCATAAGCAAAGGTTAGGCGCTGATTATTTTTGAGTTGTGCTTCATTTTCTTGTAAAAAATTCCAATAAAGGGCGTTGAAAGGGCAGGCTTTTTCACCAACCGTAATTTCTGGGTCAAAGCGGCAAGATTTACAAAAATTTGACATGCGTGATATATATTTTCCACTTGCCGCGTAAGGTTTGCTTGCCATCAATCCGGCATCAGCATGAAGCGCCATTCCAAAGGTGTTGGGAAGTTCAACCCACTCAAAGGCATCAGCGTAAACCCCTAGATACCATTCATGAACTTGTTTAGGAGAGAGGCCGGCAATTAAGGCAAAATTTCCAGTAATCATCAAACGCTGAATGTGGTGTGAATAAGCATGTTGCTTGGTTTGTTTGACTACTTCGCTTAAACAAAACATTTGGGTTTCGCCATTCCAATAAAACTCTGGTAAATCTTTTTTAGCGTTAAGGAAGTTGTTTTCTAAATATTGCGGCATTTTCAACCAGTAGATGCCTCGCACATATTCGCGCCAGCCCAAAATTTGACGGATAAATCCCTCAACAGAATTTAGGGGCGCTTTACCTTCGTGATAAGCGCTTTCAGCCATTTTGCAAATTTCTAGCGGCTCTAATAAGCCAATATTAATGTAACAAGAAAGTAGCGAGTGATAAAGATAAGGCTCGTTTGATAGCATCGCGTCTTGGTAATCGCCAAAATTAATCAGCAACTCATCAATAAAATGCTTAGCCTCAAGCAGAGCTTGATTGCGAGTTACGGCAAAATGAAAAG
>CAMBES010000093.1 GCA_945865855.1 Rhizobium sp. Q54
TAGAAATTTTTTTGATGTTGTGGCAGATCACTTCAAATAAGGCTTCTTCGATCAAAGTGACGGTGTAAAGATTTACAATTTTCTCGTGGGCGAAAAAGTTTCTTTTCTTTTTGTCGAAGGAAATTTCATCGAGAGCGATCCAGCGTAACTCTTCAGTTTCTTCATCTGGTGAGGTTTTCGGCTCCTCTTCTAACTCACCTAAAAAAGCAGAGAATTTTCCGTCAATATTTGTTAAACGATCACGCTCAGCACCGATCATCAAGGTGTGATTGAACTTGAAGTCTAAAGTTATTTTCTCTGGAAAATCATCGAGATTTACGCCAGTTTCTTCCAAAACTTCACGCTGCCAAGCCTGTTGCCAATTGGCGTCAATCTCTTGCGGCCATTTTAATTTATGTTTTTTGAAAAAGTTTTTTAGCGCTTTTGGATCGTTAATTTCTTTCTTCGCTTTTTGCCAAGAGCCGTAATCAATACTGTTTTTGTAAAGCTCATCAATCGTCGCATTTTTTATTTTTTCGAAATTCTTTGCGAAAAATCCATAACCGGCGGGAGGTAGTTCTACGTAGCCACCAGGAAACCACCATTGAAAATTATCTTTGAAACGACGCTGCAAAAGCGTGTAAATTTTCTGCGTTTTCTTGTGTAAATAAAAGACGGGACCAATCCCAGAAATGGTGATCTGAGGAAAGGGTGAGAGGTGATATTTCCCAATAGTTCTGCCGCAAAAAGGGATCTCCAAAGAATCTAATTCTTCAATGATTTTACTAAATTTTTGGCTTGAGAGTTTTTTCATCAATATTTTCTTTCCACCATTTAATCGTTTCTTTGATACCTTCTTCTAAATTTGTTTTTGGTTCCCAGCCCAGCTCTTTCTTGGCGAGAGAGCAATCTAAGAATAAACTAGTTTTGATTGAGGGTTGCGACAAATCATGTTCGATTTTTAAATCTTTTCCTGAAGCGGCGACGATTTTTTTAACTACGCTCAACACGCTTTCCGCTTTGCCAGCGCCACAGTTGTAGAGGCGATATTTTTCGTTTTGTTTGGTCAGTGCGCGATCAACGAAATCGTTTAGATCGTCAGCGTGAAGCAAGTCGCGTTCTTCTTCGCCGGTTCCCCAAACTGCAAATTTATCTTGAGCTAACATTACTTTTGTAACTGTCGCGCCAAAGAAATGGCTGCGCTCGAGATCAAATTTATCGTGTGGGCCGTAGATGTTTGAGTGGCGGATCGCAGTGAATTTTGTTTCACCAATGCGCGAGAAAAAGTCGCACATTTTTTCGAGATAAAGTTTGGTATTGCCGACGCCGAAGTAACGTGGGTGCAAGTCTTTATTCGCGTCGAAATCTGTTTCTTTCAAACCGACATCGCTTGAGTGATACATCACGGTGCAAGAGAAAAAGATCACATGTTTAACCTTGTGTTCAAAGGCCGAGCGGAAGAGGTAGGAATTCATTACTGCGTTGTCAGTAACGTGAATGAATGGCTTGGTGACGATGTCTTTCGCACCGGAAGTTGTGGCGGCGGCTTGAATAATAACGTCGCAACCGGGAATTAATTTTTCTAATTCCATAGGATTTTTTAAATCCACTTGGTGCCAAATAACGCCAGTAACCTTGTATTCAGGGCGATTGAAGCGCACAGCATGAACTTCGAATTCAGGTTTTTTGGCGAAATATTCGACCATATTACGGCCAACAAAGCCGGTCGCGCCGCAGATTAGTAATTTTTTTTTCATAAATTTTTTTAATTACTGTTTTTTAGCTCGTCATCCCCGGGAAGGCTTGGATTTGGGAGGATTCTCGCGTGTTGTACTTTTCCTGGATCCCCGCCTTCGCAGGGATGACGCGTAAAGAAAGGGGGTAAATTATTTTTTGTAATTCGCTACGAACTCATCAACCTTAGAGCAAACATAATTCACCGCCTCTTCATTCATCGCCTGATGACAACCGAAAGCGAAGCCATTTTTCATGATATTGTTAGAAGCGCTTTGATCGCCGGCCATGCGGTGTTCATACATTTTCATCACTGGATGGTAACCAATATTTCCAGCGATGATTGGGCGATTTTCGACTTTGTGCGCTTTCAAGAAATCAGAAATTTCCTTTACTTTAAATGGACATTTATCTTTCAAGATAATTGAGAAGCCAAACCAGCTAGAACGTGATTCCGCAGTCTCGTGTTGGAAGTCGAAAATGTCGGAATATTTCGACAAATTCTTGAAGTAAGTTGCAACATTCGCGCGACGTTGATTGACGAATCCGGCAAGTTTTGGAAGTTGAATTTGACCCATGCGCGCCTGGCATTCTGTAGGGCGAAGGTTGTATCCAAGATTTACGAAAATGAAGCGTGGATCGATGTCAGGATATTTCGCAACATATTTTGCATGTTCATCAGCTTCGCGTGTCCAACCGTGCGCACGCATGATTCTCATGGTTTCGGCTAGTTCAAAATCATCAGTCACGGTGATCCCGCCTTCAAGCGTGGTGATGTGATGCGAGAAATAAAAACTAAAAGTTGCAACGCGGCCGAAAGTTCCTACGGCCTTGCCTTTATAGTACGCGCCCATTGATTCGCAGGTATCTTCAATCACCTGTAAATTATATTTTTTGGCTAGAGCCATCAAAGCATCCATGTCGCAAGGATTGCCGTAAACGTGAACGAGCATTATTGCTTTAGTCTTCGGCGTGATCGCGGCTTCAACTTTATTTAGATCGAGATTGAAAGTTTTTGGATCGCAATCGACAAGAACAGGAATCAAATTACTTTGAATGAGAGGCCAAACAGTTGTAGACCAGGAGAGTGATGGAACAATCACTTCATCGCCAGATTTTAAATTATTTGTAGTTTGTGGATTAGCGATTGCAGCTACAGCAAGAAGGTTTGCCGAAGATCCAGAATTATTCATCACGCCATATTTATGACCAAATTCTTTCGAATATTGTTCTTCAAATTTGCGAACTTCTTTGCCCATGGTAACCTGGGTGGTAAGCATTGGCTCAAGAAATGCATTAATTTCTTCGGCGCTAAAAGTTGGTTCGTGCAAACGAATAATCGGATTTTTCGGATCAAAATTAAAATTGTGATTCGCGGCACAGTATTCGTTAACCGCGACAAAAATATTTTGTTTTAGTTGGTCAGTCATTTTTTAAAGTTTTGATTTTGGAATGCTCTAGCAACAACGGTTAACCTTTTCCCACTTAGCTTTTTGAAGATTGCGTAAGAAAGTTTTTTGATCAAGGAGATTATTTCCCCCGCAGCGTTCTAGGTAATTTTTGTAAGCGAAATCACCGCTGATTGTGTCGCGAATTAGTATTAAGAATTTCTGGAATTTTTTCATTTTTATATTTGTTTTCTGGATCCCCGCCTGCGCGGGGATGACGGGACGAGTAAGTAGCAACGCCATCCCTTCCTCGATCCCCGCCTGCGCGGGGATGGCGGGACGAGTGAGTGAAACGTCATCCCCGCGCAGGCGGGGATCCAGGAGCGCATAAAGTTTTGCGGATTGCCGCAATTACCACAATCCACAAAACCGCTAAAAAACTCAGGGCCAGAGCACTGAGTAGTTTTTGATCATTCACCAAAAACCCAATCCGAACATCCGCTGAGAAAACTTTTTCAATCACCGCGGTGGTTGTAACTGTAAGTACGAAGAGCAGTGGAATTAAAGTCACCAGGCAAAATTTTGGGCCTTTAGTTTTGAAAATAATCACCGTCGCGAGCGTTAAGGCAATCCCCGCCAGCATCTGATTCGACATTCCAAAAAGTGGCCAAAGCAGATTCACGCCGCCATTTGGATCAATCACTCCGATGTAAAGAAAATAGCCCCAAGCACCCACAATCGCAAAGCTCGAAAAGAGCGGAGATATTTTGCGCGAAGTCAGATGTTTGAGTAAATCTTCAAGCATGAAGCGCGCAACTCTCGTGCCGGCGTCGAGCGTGGTTAGAATAAAAATCGCTTCGAACATTATTGCGAAATGATACCACATTGAAAGCATGTGCGCGCCGAAAGCAGAGGAGAAAATATTGGCCATTCCAACCGCAAGAGAAGGCGCGCCGCCAGTTCTGGCGTAGAGTGTGTTTTCACCCATTTGCGCGGCAAGATTTTGCATTATTTCGGCGGCAATTGGAAATTCTGCAACAGCAGTTGGCGAGTTAATCGCAAAGAAAATTCCCGGGTCTAAAACGCAGGCCGCAATCATTGCCATCATCGCCACGCAGCCCTCAAGCAGCATGCTGCCATAGCCGATTAGGCGCACGTCTTTTTCGTTAGAAATAATTTTCGGCGTGGTGCCAGAAGCAACGAGAGAGTGAAATCCTGAAATCGCGCCGCAGGCAATCGTAATAAATAGAAATGGAAAAATTTTGCCGGCAAAAATTGGGCCGGTTCCGTCGACAAATTTAGTTAGTGCCGGCATTTGAATTTCCGGATGAAAAATCAGCAAAGCGATTGCGAGCAAGGCGATTGTTCCAAGCTTTAAAAATGATGAAATGTAATCACGCGGAGCGAGAAGAAGCCAGACAGGAAGGCTTGCCGCAGCGAATCCGTAAATCATTATTGCGAAGGCAATAAATTTGGCGTCGTGATCAAAAAATATTGCGAAAGCGGGATTTTCTTGAACAAATTTTCCGCCGTAAACTGCGAGTAAAAATAAAATCAAACCGCCCAAACTCGCTTCCAGCACGCCTTGCGGGCGGATAAAATAGAGGTAAATTCCAATCAGCATCGCGATTGGAATCGTCATGAAAACTGTGAAGGAACCCCACGGGCTGTGCATCAAAGCCTTCACTACGACTAGAGCTAAAACAGAAATTAAAATAATAATAATGGCAAGAGTGCCGATCAGTGCTGCGTAGCCAGCGGTTGCTCCGATTTCATCTTTAATCATTTGCCCCAAAGATTTTCCGTCGCGGCGCAGTGAAGAAAATAAAATTACTAAATCTTGAACTGCGCCGGCAAGCACGCATCCGATCAATATCCACAAGGTTCCTGGAAGGTAACCAAATTGTGCGGCAAGAGTTGGGCCAATTAGAGGACCAGGTCCGGCGATTGCGGCAAAGTGGTGTCCGAAAACGATCCAGCGATTTGTTGGCACGAAATCTTTGCCGTCATTAATGCGCTTTGCTGGCGTGATTCTGTTTGCGTCAAGACACAAAATTTTTGCTGAGATGAAGGCGGAATAAAAACGGTAAGCGATTAGCTGTGTGCAAATGCAGGCGGTTAAAAACCACAGTGAGGAAATTTTTTCTTCGCGAATCAGCGCGATTCCGCTGAGTGCTGCAGCGCCGAGGATTCCGATTAGAATCCATACCATTGGCCAGAGTGAAGTTGAGCGGAAGTTTTTCATTTTTTTCGATTTATTGATTTCGGATCTTCCCCCGTCATTCCCGCGAAAGCGGGAATCGAGGAAAGTTCCAACGCGCTTTGATTCTTCCTGGATCCCCGCCTGCGCGGGGATGAAGGAACGATTTGGGTTAAATGACGGGACGAGTTGGGTTAAATGACGGGACGAGTTGGGTTAATAAACTTTAACCAACCCGCGGTCGAGCAGAAGTTGGTTTAGGTATTCTCCATTTTCTGCAA
>CAMBES010000094.1 GCA_945865855.1 Rhizobium sp. Q54
AATAATTTTTCTCGAACCCCTTGTAAGGAGCTTGAACCTTCCTAACTTGCAGCTCTTAAAATTTTTAAATTCCCTTAAACTTTAATTTTTAACGATTCATGAAAGTGAAGCCTTTACATGATCGCGTCATTATTGAGCGCGTCGAAGCCGAAAGCAAAACTGCTGGCGGTATTATTATTCCTGATAATGCGAAAGAAAAACCTTCCGAAGGTAAAGTTGTCGCAGTTGGCGAAGGCCTTCGCGATGATCACGGCAAGCGCATCTCTCTTGAGGTTAAAAAAGGAGATCGCGTTCTATTCCAAAAATGGGGTGGAGCTGAAGTTAAAGTTGATGGCAAAGAGCTCATCATCTTGAAAGAGTCAGATATTCTGGCTGTAATCGAATCTAAATAAATTATACTGCCTTGGTTTCGACTTTGCTCAACCGAAGGCGAATTTTTGTCGCTGATTGAGCAAAGTCGAAACCAAGGCAAAAAAAACAAAAAACAATCAAATAAACGGAGTAAAAATGTCTGCAAAAGAAATTATTTTTGGAACCGACGCACGTGCGAGGATACTCGAAGGCGTCGATATTATTGCTAACGCAGTAAAAATAACTTTAGGGCCAAAAGGTCGTAATGTTGTAATTGAAAAATCTTTCGGTTCACCACGCATCACGAAAGACGGCGTGACTGTTGCAAAAGAAATCGAACTATCGGACCGCTTCCAAAACCTTGGTGCGCAAATGATCAAAGAAGTTGCTTCAAAAACCAATGACACTGCTGGCGATGGAACAACTACCTCAACCGTTCTTGCTCAAGCAATTGTGCGCGAAGGTGTTAAATCAGTTGCTGCTGGAATGAATCCAATGGATTTGAAACGTGGTATTGATTTGGCTGTTGAAGCTCTTGTCAAAGAACTCGTGAAGATGAGCAAAAAGATTTCTTCGAAAGAAGAAGTTGCGCAAGTTGCTACAATCTCGGCGAATGGCGACTCTGAAATCGGCAGAAAAATTGCAGAAGCTGTGCAAAAAGTTGGTCCAGATTCTCCAATTACAGTTGAAGAAGCAAAAGGCTTGGAGTTTGAAGTTAACGTTGTTGAAGGCATGAATTTCGACCGCGGATATCTTTCTCCTTACTTCATTACTAATGCCGAAAAAATGGCTGTAGAAATGGAAAATCCTTACGTTTTGTTGTTCGAGAAAAAAATCTCTAACTTGCAACCGATGGTTCCATTGCTTGAGGCAGTAGTACAATCAGGCCGTCCACTTTTGATCATAGCTGAAGATGTTGAAGGCGAAGCACTTGCTGCTTTAGTTGTAAATAAACTTCGTGCTGGCTTGAAAATCGCAGCGGTGAAAGCACCAGGTTTTGGTGATCGTCGCAAGTCAATAATGGAAGATCTTGCTGTGCTAACTGGCGGACAACTCATCTCTGAAGACCTCGGAATGAAGCTCGAAACAGTGACTTTAAAACAACTTGGCCAAGCTAAAAAAATCATCATCGACAAAGAAAATACTACGATCGTTGATGGCTCTGGAAAGTCAGTTGATGTCAAAGCTCGCTGCACTTCAATCAAGTCACAAATCGAAGAAACTACTTCTGATTACGATCGTGAAAAACTTCAGGAAAGATTGGCTAAACTTTCTGGTGGCGTTGCCATCATTAAAGTCGGCGGAACTACTGAAATCGAAGTGAAAGAGAAAAAAGATCGCGTTGACGATGCTCTTGCCGCTACTCGTGCAGCAATGCAAGAAGGAATCGTTCCAGGCGGAGGATCAGCACTGCTCTTCGCCGGACGCGTTCTCGACAAAGTTAAAGGCGTAAATGAAGACCAGAATGTTGGTGTTAACATCATCAGAAAAGTCATCCAAGCGCCAATCCGTCAAATCGCTGAAAATGCTGGTTTTGATGGCGCAGTTGTTGCCAACCAAGTTTTGTCGAAAGGCCAAATTTCTTACGGTTATAACGCGCAAACTAATGAATATGTCGACATGTTCAAAGCTGGTATCGTTGACCCAACGAAAGTTGTTCGCACCGCTTTGCAAGACGCTTCATCAGTTGCTGGTTTGTTGATCACAACCGAAGCAGCGATTATCGAAAAGAAAGATGATTCGGCTGGACACAACCACCCACCAATGGGCGGTGGCATGGGAGGCATGGGAGGCTTCTAAAACTCTCAAACTTTCAGTTAGAAAATAACAAAACCTCGGTCTCAGAAATGAGGCCGAGGTTTTTTATTGTTTAAGCCGAGAAGTTTTTTACCCGCTTTGCGACCAGGTAAGATTTTCTTGGTTAAAGGCTTACAGCATCTCGATGAATTACGATGTTGATGTAGGTTTGGTAAGGAATGCCCATTTTTTCAGCTTTTAATTTCATAGCTTCAAGATCTCCTTCAGAAAGTCGGATCGTCACTGATTTTTTTGCCGCAATGTAGTTTTTTTTAGCAAGTTTTGATTTAGCCAGATTTGCCTTCTGATTCTTAACTGGCTTGGCTTTATACAGATTTTTTTTGATCTCGCGCTCATATGAATCGAGTTTTATTTTCTTTTTCATAGGATTTTTAAAATTAGTTATTTTTTACAAAGTAAGGACATCGTACATACAATGTCAATTTCGCTTTCATGAATAAAAGCAGCAACCTCTTCATCATAATTTTCCTCGGCTTAATCTGGTCGACTTTCGCAATTTTTACTAAAATTTCTGCCGAAGTTCTTCCTCCATTTTTTATCGCCTTCTCGCGCCTGGCGATAGGTGCTTTATTGCTTTGCACTGTTATTTTGTTCCAACGTAAAAAGTTCCTTTTTGCTAAAAATTTTAAATTTTATTTCGCCGTCGGGTTCTTCAACTCGGCTTTACCCTTCACGTTATTTGCTGTTGCAGCCAAGTCTTTGGATAGTGGAATCATAGCGATTCTCGATGGCACGATTCCGATGTTTGAAGTGTTAATTTGTGTTCTAATTTTGCATCGCAAAGCAGATTTAAATGCAGTGATCGGAGTGATTCTTGGAATGATCGGCGTAATCGTTACATCTTACGGAAATGGCTCAAGTCTTGGCTTCTCTCCAATTCACATCATCTCAGTTTTAGCAATTCTTTGCGCCTGCATTTCTTACGCCGGCTCATCGCTCTACATCAATTCTCACTGCCAAAATATCGAATCAATCACACTCGCTTGTGGCAGCGTTACTTGCGCCGCTTTGCTTTTATTACCGTCAATTTTCTTCGTCGATTTTTCTGTAATCGATTCTTATGTCGGAATGTCGCTCTTCGGACTCGGATTTCTTTGTACCGGAATTGCTTATATTCTTTATTTCAAACTCGCTGCCGAAGAAGGTTCGCGCACCACGGTCAGCGTGGTTTTACTCATCCCATTTTTTGGAACATTGATCGGAGTATTTTTTGCCGGAGAGGCTCTAACCATTAATAAAATAATAGGCTGTTTGATGATTTTGACGAGCATGAAATTCATCCTAAATCTTTCGCGCAAAAACTTCTTCAAGTCGAGAGAAGCGCATATTCTCTAGCGACGTTTTAAGAAAACTTGGTAAGCGCGATGGAAATGGTAATTAAATTCTGCGCCAAAAATGAAGACGAGACTGATTAAATAAAAAAACATCAACGATGCGATGATTCCCGCAAGTGAACCGTAAACAAAATTCACTTGATGAAAATCTTCCAAATAAATTTTGAATAAATTTCCAAGTAAAATCCAAAGAACTACCGCCAATATTGACCCAGGAACGGTTTGCGTAATTTTTTGTTTAGAGTTTGGCAGTGCGTAATAAAGCAAGGAAGTCGCGCAGGAAAGAAGACAGAAAATTGCAATTTGGCGCAAATAAAAAATATCAAAATCAGCAACTTGAATTCCCAAGTGAAATTTGTCGTCAAACTCTTTCAAAAATATTGGCACGATAATGAAGATGAAAATTCCACTGACGATGGTGAAGATAATCACAAAAAATTCGAGAATGCTAACGAGACGACGCAAGATGTAAGTAGGCGGGCATTTAACGCGATAAGCACGATTTAAAATCGTCCGACAACCTTCGACCGAAGATGATGCTGTCCAGATCACGCCAATAATTGCGATAGTTAGAAAACTTTGTTCGGGCCCAGAAGTGATTTCATTAATGCGCGGAGCTAAGGCTTCACTGATCTCTTTCGGTGTCGAAGAAATTATGACATTGATGATTTGAGTTCCGGCTTCGGAAGCGCCGAAAAATCCGATGATTGCGATTAAAAAAATCAGTGAAGGAAAAAGTGAAAGTATGCTCAAGAAAGCCAAGTATCCAGCATGCTCAATGCCATCATGACGAATAGTATCAATCACCGAGATGCGAGTAATTTGCGCGGGAATAAGAAGATATTTGTGAAATAGATAATTTAATTGCGAGCGCCGCTGGGGAATTATTTTAGGCATTATTCGCAGGATTTTTTAAAAAATAATCCTTCGAGCAAAAACTTTTCGCGCGAGAAAATTTTTTGAGATTCTTGTCTTTTTGTTTCGAGACTGCCGACGATATTTTTGCAGCCAAAAACTGTTGCCTGCCACTCAATCCAGCGAATCAACATTTTGCCAACGCCAATGCCACGCTTGGTGCGATCAATCATAAAATCTTCAACCTCGATTGCCTTGCCATGTTGTAATTTACGAATGATGCGAATGCCGATTATGCCAATGCAACGACCATTTTCAACGGCCTGCTCTTCGAACACTGCCGCCATTTTATAGCCACGCTGCATTTGATTTAATACGTCTTCGACGTAAGTTTCTTGATTCAAATTTTCGTAAATTTGCCGAAGAACTAAGTAAGTCTCGGCAATTTCTTTGCGAGTTTGAATTTCTTTCATTTGCATTTTGTCGGGATTTCTGGAGAAATTATTTTCATGCTAAGCTTCTCGAAGCATGGTTCTGAAGGCAAAGTTTAATTACAAAATAATCAATAAAAATGACGAAAATAAAAATCCCAGCGGCAAAAATTCCAGCAGCAAAAATTAAAAAAGTTGTTCTCGCTTATTCTGGCGGGCTCGACACCTCAGTAATTTTGAAATGGTTACAAGAAAATTACGGCTGCGAAGTGATTACTTTCACTGCTGATTTAGGTCAGGGCGAAGAGCTTGAACCGGCTCGCGAGAAAGCAAAAAAAATGGGCGTTAAACAAATTTTTATTGAAGATCTGCGCGAAGAATTTGTGCGCGATTACGTCTTTCCAATGTTTCGTGCCAATACTTTGTACGAAGGTGTTTATTTGCTTGGCACTTCAATCGCTCGTCCATTAATCGCCAAAAAACAAATCGAAATCGCCAAAAAATTAGGTGCTGATGCGGTTTGTCACGGCGCAACAGGTAAGGGAAATGATCAAGTTCGTTTCGAGCTCGCTTACTACGCAAATAAACCTGACATCAAAATTATCGCACCGTGGAGAGAGTGGGATTTAAACTCGCGCACCAAGCTAATCGCCTACGCCGACAAGCACGGAATTCCTGTTGCCAAAGACAAGCGCGGTGAATCACCTTACTCAGTTGATGCGAATTTATTGCATACTTCATCGGAAGGAAAAGTTCTCGAAGACCCGTCACAACCAGCTCCAG